>JBPYDY010000312.1:0-5607 GCA_051986155.1 Methylocella sp. | reverse complement strand
CGTCCGGGCAGCTTGAGGGGCCGCCCCAGCCCCCCTGACTCGCGTTATAATATTGAATATCTTCCATGCCATCGGTGACCAGGAAAACGAAAGGCTGCGGCGACGACGCGGCGGAGCCATTTCCGACGGTCGTGATGATGCTATTCATCTCGGGGAGAACGTTCTCGAATTGCGTCCCGCCATTGTCGTAAGGCGGTGTGGGAGACGGGGACCACGGAAGGGTGCAAGGCCCGGGCCAACCAGCAGGGGAGGTTGGGGCTGGCGGAGGCGATTGGCCGGTGTCGAGAAATGCTCCGAGAAAACCGGCACAGGTCTGTGCGTTCGTCAGATTACTCGAGATCGCAAAAAGAGTGCTCGTATGGTTGATGAACGGGTAGAAGCCAACTTGGTATTGGTTAGTGATAGTCTCGGTATTCTTGGCCGTCGTTAGCAGATCCTGGACCGCGGTGCCGACCGCCGCGGCGCGCAAGACGATGTTGTTCGATTGTGCCAGACTGTAGCCCTGGCAATTTACGTTGGTATTCGGCGACGCAATTGTTGTGCATTGTGGTGTCGAAAAATGACATGCGAATTGGCAACCACCAGGATAGACATTTTTCATGTCCGGGCTGATAGAGGCGAGCTGGGTCTGGCGGGCGGTCGTCGCCGGAAGGCCCATCGAGTCGGAGATGTCAAGCAACAGATAAAAGTCGAGGTGTTTGCCCATCGTCAGGCTCGACGCCGAGCTGCCTTGCACGTTGGTTTGCTGCACTCCGAAGTTGTCCTGAACTGTGTCGCCGTAAAATTTCCGTTTTGCACCGATCCGGTGAGGATCTGGCGGAATGAAACGGCAGTCCGATGATCGCAAACTCCACCGCCGCCATGGCTTTGCTCTCTTGCAAAAAGGTGCGAACCTTCGGCATGGGCTTAGGGGCGCAGCCTGGGCACAGATAATAGCTCACCCTATACAAGCGGCGCAGCCACGAAAGTATAAGTTCGCAAGATGTACTAATCAAAGTAAACATGTTTGAGTTCAGTATCTCATACGCGAGACAATTTTTTTCGGATCCGAGTGCACTAGTTTAAAACGCTTTCATTTATGTCGGTGTGAACAGAATGCATAAAATTCGACCGGCTTCCTTTCACGACGCTCCCCCAAAGGCGTGCGTATACTTTCTCCTGCGGTAGGACGTTAAGGAAAAACCAACCTTAGCGACTCGCGCCAGCGCCCTCCGGAGAAGGCCGCCCATTTTATGCCACCCGGCTCTGGAAAAAGGCGAGCAACAGCTTTACTGTCGAAGCTAATCGCCGATTCGCGCCGCGGCAGCGGCGGACTTCTGGTTTCCCTTGGGCTCAGGAGCTTGTCATGGCCGACATCAACGAAACCGCTTCCAACCTGCTCGAAAAAATCTCGAAATATCTGGAAAAGCCAAAAGACGCGGTGGCGCTCGGCGGCGGCATCGCACTCGCAATCATTATTCTCTATCATACCCGCAGCCTATTCAGCGGAGGCTATATTTTCGGACCGTTCTTTACCTTCCTCCATGTCGTCTCAGGCATCACCTGGATCGGTCTGCTCTACTATTTCAACCTCGTGCAGATTCCAACCATGCCGAAGATCCCGCCGGAGCAAAAACAAGGCGTTGTCAAATATATCGCGCCCGAGGCGTTGTTTTGGTTTCGCTGGGCGATGGTTGCGACCGTGGTCACCGGTGCTATCGTTTTTTTCAGCGGCACGGCCGCCGTCAATTTCACGCTGATCACGGGAATAATCCTGGGTCTCATCATGGCGTTCAACGTCTGGTTCATCATCTGGCCCAACCAGCAAAAGGTGCTTGGCCTTGTGCCAGCCGATGACGACGAAAAATCGAAGTCCGCGCGGCTCGCGATGCTGACTTCCCGCGCCAATTTCGTGCTGTCGGTGCCCATGCTTTATTGCATGGTGACGGCGCGGCTTGTCGGGTGAATTTGGGTTACTGCGCCATCGCGCGGCGCTAAGTTGCCAACGCGCCGCGCTCTCATTCCACCGTGACGCTCTTGGCGAGATTGCGCGGCTGGTCGGCGTCCTTTCCCATGAAAATTGCGGCGTGATAGGCGAGCAATTGGATGGGCACCGCATAAACAATCGCGCTAAATTCCGGGGCGACTTCCGGCATGACGATGGCGGCCGATGATTCATTCGCGCATTCGGCGGCAAGGCTCGCAGATCCGATCAGAATCAGCCGCCCGCCGCGCGCGGCAACCTCCTGCATGTTCGAGATCATTTTTCCGGTCACGCCATCGTCGGGGGTAATGACGATCACCGGCATTTCCTCGTCGATCAGCGCGATCGGCCCATGCTTGAGCTCTCCCGCCGCATATCCTTCGGCGTGAATATAGGAGATTTCCTTGAGTTTGAGCGCGCCTTCGAGGGCGAGCGGATAGGAGGTGCCCCGGCCGAGATAGAGCACGTCGCGGACCTTGGCGATTTCCCGCGCGATCTTCTCGACGGCGCTCTCGCATTTGAGCGCTTGCGCGATGAGCCCCGGTATCGCCATGAGTTCGGACACGGCCTTGGCTTCGGCAACTTCGTCGATGGTACGGCGCGCGCGGCCAAAGGCGAGCGCGAGGCAAGCAAGGACCGCCAGCTGACAGGTAAACGCCTTGGTCGAGGCGACGCCGATCTCGGGACCGGCGAGGGTCGGCGCAATGATGCCGCTCTCGCGCGCCATGGTGGAACTCTCGACATTGACCACCGAAAGGATGCTCTGCCCTTTTTCCTTGGCCAAACGCAAAGAGGCCAAGGTGTCGGCGGTCTCGCCCGATTGTGACACAAAGAGCGTGATGCCGCCGGCTTCGAGCGGCGGGTCGCGGTAGCGGAATTCAGAGGCGATCTCGACATCGACAGGGAGCCGCGCAAAGCGCTCGAACCAATATTTCGCGGTCAATCCGGCAAAATAGGCCGTTCCGCAGGCGCAGATTGCTAGCCTTTGCAGCTTTGCCAATTCCGCGGGCAAGCCGAAGGGAATAGCGATACGCCCCGCCGACATGTCGATATAATGCGCAAGGGTGCGGGCGACGACCTCCGGCTGTTCGTGGATTTCCTTCGCCATGAAATGGCGGTAGTTGCCTTTGTCGGCGAGTAGGGCAGAGGCCGGAGTTTCGACCCGGCGCCGCCCTGTTGGCTTTCCCAGGGCGTCGTAAAATTTCGCGCAGCTTCGCGTCAACACGGCGACGTCGCCATCCTCGAGATAGGTGATCGTCCGGCTGAAAGGCGCAAGCGCAAGTGCATCCGAGCCCAAAAACATTTCGCCTTCATGTTCTCCTTCGCCAAACCCCACGGCAAGCGGGGCGCCAAACCGCGCGCCAACGAGGAGATCTTCCTCGCCCTCAAAAATCATGGCGAGCGCAAAGGCCCCTTTTAGGCGGGGAAGGCTCGCCATCACCGCGCCGAGAGGCGCCGAGCCGTCGCGCATGGCGTCGCATATGAGATGGGCGACCACCTCCGAATCGGTCTCGGTCGAAAAAACATGGCCCTTCTCTTGCAGTTCGCTGCGCAATTCCCGGAAATTCTCGATGATACCGTTGTGGACGATGGCAACATTCGCGCTCATATGAGGATGCGCGTTGTTTTCGTTCGGTTTCCCATGCGTCGCCCAGCGCGTATGGCCGATCCCGATCCACCCGTTCAGCGGTTCGGCGGCAAGGCGAAGCTCCAAATTTTTGAGCTTGCCGCTGACCCGCCTGCGGGTGATCGCTCCCTCTTCCAAAGTCGCAATGCCTGCGGAATCATAGCCCCGGTATTCGAGGCGCTTTAATGCTGCCAGAATCGAACCGGCGACGGGAGCATTGCCTAGTATCGCGACAATCCCGCACATCAAACGCCGTCCTTCTGATTACCGCCGGCTGGATGACTCGCCAGTTCTGGCTCATCCATCGGCGTTCCGGGCTCCTTTTTCGGCGCGCGCCGCAACGCTTTGCCCCGGCCGGGCTTTTCGACCTGGCGCGCGCGGCCAAGCGCCAGCGCGCCTGGCGCAACATCCTGGGTGATCACCGATCCCGAGCCGACATAGGCGCCGGCGCCAATCTTGACCGGCGCCACCAGGGCGCTGTTCGAGCCGATGAACACGTTTTCGCCGACCTCGGTGCGGTATTTGCTCACGCCGTCGTAATTACAGGTGATCGTTCCCGCGCCGACATTCGTCTTGGCACCGATGCTCGCATCTCCAATGTAGCTCAAATGGTTGATTTTTGCGCCTTGGCTCACGTCGGAGGCCTTCACTTCGACGAAATTACCGATGTGCACGTCTCGGGCGAGCGTCGTGCCAGGACGGAGCCTAGCGAAGGGCCCGATCACCGCGCCTTCCCCGATGACCGCGCCTTCAAGGTAGCAAAACGAACGGATGCGGGCGCCTTCCCCGACGCGAACGCCCGGGCCAAAAACCACGTTGGGCTCGACTGTGGCGTCGCGGCCGAACTGGGTGTCAAACGCCAATGTCACGCTTGCGGGATCAAGCAAGGTCGCGCCGCCGCGCATCGCCGCCGCGCGCAGCCTCGTTTGCAAGATCGCGCTAGCGGCAGCGAGTTGCGCCCTGTCGTTGACGCCCATCGCCTCGTTCTCAAAGCCGATCTCGGCCGCAACTGCTAAGCCGCGCGAGCGGGCAATGGCAACAATATCTGTCAGGTAATATTCTTTCTTGCTGTTTGCATTGCCGATCGAATCGAGAAGCGCCAAGGCGTGCTGTCCATCGAGCGCCATCAGCCCTGCGTTGCAAACCGTAATCTCGCGCTCTGCTCCGGTCGCCTCGCGGTCCTCGCGGATGGCTTCGAGCCCGCCGGCCTCCATGATGAATCTTCCATAGCCCGCGGGATCTCTGGCTTTGAACCCCAAGGCGACCGCCACATTTTTACCCCCGGCAAGCTTCGTTCGCATGGCGGCGAGCGTCTCGGGGCGCACGAGCGGCGTATCCGCGAAAACGATAAGCAGATCGTCATAGCCTCTCGCAATCACTTTGCGCGCCGCAAGGACCGCGTGGGCAGTCCCCAGGCGCTCCATCTGAATCACAATCTCGCCATCGCGCAGGCATTTCTTGGCTTCCACGACAACGGCGTCGTGGTTCGGCCCAACGACCACGGCGACGTCACCGGCGCCCGCATCTTTAAGGGAGCTCAAAACATGCGCGAGCATAGATCTGCCGCCAAGCTCATGGAGAACCTTTGGCCGAGTTGAACACATCCTTGTGCTTTCGCCGGCAGCAAGAACGATTGCAAGACAACTGCGGGACAAAGAATCTCCGCGGCTGTCAAAGGCATTGGCGTTCATGATTCAAATTTTCTCCCTGGAGGCTGCCCGGGCTCATCCGGAACCAATGACTAATCTCAATTGCAAATATTCACCAAATTCTTGCCTTATCCCGGCCGAAAGTCCCGGCGTTCCAACACCAAGCCCTGTTCGACCAAAGGCAATCTTAAATTCACGAATTGGCACTTTCTGCCAGGCTGCCCAAGGGTCGAAGCCAGGCTCGAGAGGCGCCCAAAGCTTTCACCGGACGCTGCCGGAAATCGGCAAGTCGCCTTTGGCCTTCACCCAGGCTACAACTACTAACACAGCATATGTTTAAGGATATCATTTGCCCGGCCCAGCGGCGA
>JBPYDY010000311.1:0-2727 GCA_051986155.1 Methylocella sp. | reverse complement strand
CGCAAATGGCGCAGCACGATCACTCGCGAGACGAGCCCCGTGACGATCGCGATCCCTGCGGCGATGAGGGCAATCGCCGCGTAGACATTCCAGCCGAGGGAAAAATCTCCAAACATCGCTTCTAGCTGATCGCCGCCTGGGGTCGCCCTGAGCCAGCTCGCCAAAGTTTCGGAGATAAAGAAGGCGAGGATCGCGAGCGCGCCGCCAGCCGCTCCGCCCCGCAGGCCGAGCCGAAAAAAATGCCTCTGGAATTGCCGCGAAATGAAACTGTCGGCGGCACCGACAAAATGCAAAATCTCAATGATCTCGCGATTGCCGGTCATCGCGCCTTCGGTTGCGAAGGCAACCGCCAAAACCATGGCCGCGAGCACCAGAAAGAAGATCAAGCTTGCCACGATGACGACGCTCTTCGCCATGAGCGCGAGTCGTTCAAGCCACAAGCGGTGATCATCGACGCTGGTTCCTGGAACCGTTTCCGCGAGCCGCTTGCGCAGGACGTTGATGTCCAGTCTTTGATCCGGATCAAGCACGACAACGAGCAGGCGCGGCACCGGCAGTTCCGAGAGGTCGAGCCCGGAGCCAAGCCAAGGTTGCAGGAGCTCTTCGGATTGGGCCTTGGTGTAAGGGCGCACGGCGGCAATTCCCCCCATGCTGCGCGCCAGCGCGGCCGCTTTCGCGGTGTCGGCATCGAGATCGCGGCCAGGCGTTGGCCGTATCTGAATGGTCATTTCGCGCGCAACCGTGTCTTGCCAGCCACGCGATGTGTCGCTGATTAGGATGGCCGCGCCAGCCGCGAGCGAGGCAAGAAAGGTCATGATGCCGACCACGGTAACGAGCGCCCGTCCGGCGATCGACGCCTTCGGGACCAGCGCCCTCTCGCCTGCTGCGCGGCGTTGAAAGCCAAAGGCGGGCCGCAAATTCAGCTGGCGCTCGTCCTCCGCCGGGTAGCCGGGCATGTCAGAAGCGTCGCGCAACTTAAACCTCAATCGTAAATGTGCAGACGGCCATCGCCAAGGACCAGCCTGCGGGCGTTGTCGAACTGATCCATGAGAGCAAGATCATGCGTCGCAATCACGACCGCCGTTCCCGATTTGTGAAGCTCCGTAAAGAGCCGCAGCAACCTGCGAGCGAGCGATGGATCCACATTTCCGGTTGGCTCATCGGCAAGCAAAAGCTCCGGCCGGACGATCAGTGCGCGGGCAATTGCTGCGCGCTGCTTTTCTCCGCCGGACAATACCGGCGGGAGCAAATGCATCCTTTCGCCAAGCCCGACCCATTGCAAAAGCTCGGTCACCTCGGCCCGGTAGCTTAGCTCGTCCAGACCGCGCACGCGAAGCGGAAGAGCGACATTTTCGTAGGCCGTCAAATGATCGAGCAAGCGGAAATCCTGAAACACGACGCCGATCCGGCGCCGCAGGCTGGTGATTGCGGCCTTGTCGAGCGATAAAGCATCGGCGCCAAACACGCTGATGACCCCGCGCGTCGGGCGCAAGGATAAGAGGATCAGCCGCAATAGCGTGGTTTTGCCGGCGCCGGATGGGCCAGTCAGAAACTGAAACGACTGGGGCGCAATGGAAAAGCTGAGATCCTTAAGGATTTCCGCTCCCATCCCATAGCGCAAGCCGACATTTTCAAAACGGATCACGCGCGGCCTCGCTAAACCAAAATTGCGTTTTATCGAAACGCTATGCCTCACTTTGCGTAACAAAGGCAATCGATAAACTTGTCCCTATTCCGACGGCCCGGACTTAACCTTCACCTGCTCTTTTCCATGCGGGAATACCGGCATGGAGAGCGTGGTGGAATCGACCGACACCTTGATTATTGGCGCCGGACCGGCGGGACTAACCGTTGCCTACCGGCTTGCCAAGGCAGGCCACAACGTGGCCGTGATCGAGCAAGACAAAGATTACGTCGGCGGCATTAGCCGGACGGTCGCTTACAAGGGCTTCTTGTTTGATATTGGCGGCCACCGTTTCTTCTCAAAATCGCGTGAAGTAGTTGAGCTATGGGACGAAATCCTGCCCGACGACTTTCTCACCCGCCCGAGGCTGTCGCGCATCTATTATGATGGGAAATTCTACGCCTATCCGCTCAAAGCTTTCGAGGCCCTGCGCAATTTGGGGCTTTGGCAGAGTGCCGCCTGCCTCGCCTCCTATGCCTATGCCCGCGCCCTTCCGATTCAGAACCCCAAGACTTTCCATCAATGGATGCGAAACGAATTCGGCGAGCGCCTCTATTCAATCTTCTTCAAGACCTATACCGAAAAGGTCTGGGGCATGGACTGCGACGAGATTTCGGCCGATTGGGCAGCGCAGCGGATCAAAGGGCTCAATTTTTTCAAGGCGCTGGCCGACGGCTTGCGGCGCTCCTTGGGCCTCGGGCGGCGCCCCGGCACCGAAGCCAAAACCCTGATCGAATCCTTCCGTTATCTGAGGCGCGGCCCCGGTATGATGTGGGAGGCGGCAGAAAGAAAAATCACTGCGTTCGGCGGCCGCATTGTCATGGATCGCCGGTGCGAGAAGCTCACCTTTGATCCCGAGCAACAACTTTGGATGGTGGAGGCGAGGAGCAGCACCGGCACGGCCCAAGTCTTTAAGGCCCGCCACGTCGTCTCGTCGGCCCCGATCCGGGAGCTCTTTTCCGCACTCAATCCAACCCCTCTGACGCTGTTTCATGCCCGGGCGCTAAAATACCGCGATTTTCTGACCGTGGTTTTGATTGGGG
>JBPYDY010000310.1:0-4027 GCA_051986155.1 Methylocella sp. | reverse complement strand
GATTCAACGAAGTATCATGAATCAATATTTGATGTTTAAAACACAACAAATAGTTCCTTATAAGAGTATCGGGGATGCGGGGTTTCGCGTATATTCGCAATTCGAGGAGGATGGTATAATACTTTATGTTTTATCCATGATAGGGTTCAAAACGAAACGCGTGGTAGAAATGTGCTGTGGATCAGGTGACGAATGCATGGCAACTAACCTAATTCTTAATCATGGATTTGATGGATACCTATTCGATGGCAGTGAAGCGAACATTTCTGCTGCCAATCGCTTTTTTCGTTCCAAAAAGGATTGTCTTGCCTATCCGCCCGTGCTCACGCACGGCTGGATCACGGCCGAGAACGTCAATGATCTGCTCTCCCGGAGCAGCTGTGCCGGCGAAGTTGATCTTTTTTCCCTTGATATCGACGGCAACGACTATTGGGTTTGGAAAGCGATAGAGGCGATCAATCCGCGCCTCCTGGTCTTCGAGACAAATAACTTAATCCCGTCAGACAAGAGCCTCACGATCAAATACGAGCCAGGTTTCGACTGCTGGAGCAAGACCGGTGCTGAGCAGGATTATAGAAGCGTTTCTCTGTTAGCGAGGCAAAGGCTTTGCCAAAAGCGGGGGTATCGGATGATTGGCGCCCATCGCCATGGGTTCAATGTGTTTTTCCTGAGAGAGGATGAAGGTGTCGATTTCTTTCCAGAGGTGAGTATCCAAGAGATACATGATAATTTTTGGACACAATGGAGCAAGGCTCATCGTTGGCCCCTTGTAAAGGACATGCCCTGGATAGAGGTTTGAAACATCAGGCAGGATTACAAAACTTTTTGCAGCATGACGCGGATAAGGCGCAAGAAAGGGAGCGCCTTTCGATTGATGTTTTCCCCAGTCTTTGGCGGGCCTTTGGCAGCGGTTAACCCAAGCAGACGTGCGCTCGACCATGGAGCGGCGTGAAAGCAGCACAATTCCTATATAGCCATCGGAGAGCTTGACTACCTCACTTGCGAGACGGGGCAAAGCGGCATGCAAGGCTTCTGTTCTTTACCGGGATTTGCAGCATAAACTTGACACACTTGGGTCGTCGATCTTTCCGCGCAAGTTGCCCTGCGATGGCTTAACCGCCGCGCAACCTTCCTCCACCCGGCATTTCCAGAGGTTTTCTTCATGGCCTCTGACTGCACCGAAGGCTCGATACCGGTTTTTGCTGCTGTCGGCTGGAGCGCTCATGCCTTGAAAAAATCAAGGCGAACCTCCCTCATACGCCTTGTTCAATTCTCCTTGTCCTTCATCATATCGCAGAGCAGGCGGGCACGATTGCCAAAGCGAATCTCATCGTGCCGGCTTTCAACGCTTCGTAAGAACCGCACGCACGTCCGCGCGTAAACCGCGGCGCCCCGCGCCGTTCAGGGCGATGCCATCCGTTCAAATTCGACCTCGGACTTGAGGCTGTCTAGATCTCGCCCAATCGTCGCAACCGCGAGTTTTCTGCCGCCACGATAGTACGAAACCATGCAATCGCGGGCCTCGAGGCTGCCGTCGATGTTTGCCGTGTCCCACCGCTCGGCATGGCCTACATAGGCGATCGCAACGTCATACTGTTCGGTCCAGAAAAAAGGAACGGCATCAAATCGCTCGCGCGCTCCAAGAATGTTGCGCGCGGCCGTTTGCCCCTGCCTTTCGGCTACCACAAAATGTTCAATCCGGATAGCATCGCCCGTGAGCCGGTCGGGCCAGCGGGCAATGTCGCCGGCAGCGAAAATGCGAGGAGCACTTGTCTCAAGATACTCATTTACCATGACGCCGCGGTCAATCCTCAGGCCCGCCGCCTCTGCTAACCCTGCCTCTGGCCGTACACCGGCGCCGATGACGACAACATCGGCTTCGAGCCTTCGTCCGTTGTTCAGCGTCACGCTTTGCGGCGCAATGGATTGCGCCGTCGTGCTGAGATGAAACCTGACGCCATGGGATTCATGAAGCGCTCGGATGAAATGTCCCGCATCCGGTCCCAAGATTCTCTCCATGGGAATTGTTTCGGGGGCGGCGACATCAACCTCGACATTTCGCGCGCGCAGGGACGCCGCGACCTCGAGGCCGATGAAACTCGCGCCCAGCACGACGGCGCGGCGCGCGCTTTGCGCCTTGGCAGCAATGGCGCGGCTATCGGCTAGCGTGCGAAGGTAATGCACATGCGGGAGGCTCGCACCTGGGACATCAAGCCGCACGGGCTCCGCGCCCGTTGCCAGCAGCAGCGCGTCAAAGGCAAGCTCGGTTCGATCGGCAAGCCGCAGCTTGCGGCCCGCGGCATCGATCGCGGCAACACGAGCATTGAGCCGCAGCTCTATGTCATGCGCCGCGTAAAACTCGGGTGACCGCAAGGGGATCCAGTCCTCTTCGGCCGTGCCCGCAAGATAGTTTTTGGACAAGTTCGGGCGATCGTACGGGCCGCTTTGATCGGCGCTCAGCATGATAACCTTGCCGCCAAACCCTTCGTTGCGGAGAGTCTCGGCTGCAGCGTTTCCGGCAGCCCCGCCGCCGATAATAACCACGGCGCTTGGCAAGCCCGCGGATGCAAGACGCCGCGGCCCCCGGTCTTCAATCTTATCTTGGACAAACACCATCCCATCGCGCCGCGCTGCGCGCCAGCAGGAAACCGGATTTAACGCGGGCGCGCGGAGCGCTTTTCCGCTGCGCAGGCTGAAACAGGCGTGGTGCCAGGGGCAGCGAATAGTATCGCCAACAATGAGCCCTTCGGCGAGAGGCCCGCTATAGTGGGTACATACGGCGCCAATCGCAAAGATTTCTTCCCCCTGCCGGGCAAGCAGCACGGACTCGCCGCCGGCATGGCCGGCTATCATACCGCCGTCGGAAAGTTCGTCGAAGGAGATACCTTGGGAAAGGTCAGGACCTGTGAGCTTGCCGGACTCTGAAGCCATGTAGCGCCTCCCTTGCTTTAAGTTCTTATGATGTTTTTTGGCTCCGATCGCGGCCAAACGCCGCGCTCGCAGCGCGCCTTCTTTGATAGACGCGTACCATGAAGCATAGTTCCATGGCTTCGGGCTAGATCGCAATCCCATTTTGCGTGGCAAGCTCACGAAGATCGGCGAGCGGCCGCGCGCCAATGTGCTGGATCACCTCGGCCGCGGCAATGGCGCCGAGCCGCGCGCACTCTTCGAAAGGCTTATCCCTTGTCAGTCCGGCGATAAATCCCGCGGCGAATAAATCACCGGCGCCGGTCGTATCTATGACCCGGCCGACGGGAAAGGCCGGCACGACAAACGTCTTGCTGTCCGTTACGACGAGCGATCCCCGCTCCGAACGGGTCACCACGCCAAGGACATTTTCCGCGCGGAGCTGGGAGACGGCGGTGTCGAAATCGGCAGTTTGATAGAGCGAATGCAATTCGCTCTCATTCGAAAACAGGATCTGGACTGCGCCCGAGCGCATGAGTGCCAAAAATTCGTCGCGGTAACGATCGACGCAAAAGGAATCGGAGAGCGTCAGGGCGACCTGCCGCCCTGCGCCCTGGGCGATTTTTGCGGCCTTGGAGAAGGCGGCTTTCGCGGCCGGGGGATCCCAAAGATAGCCCTCGAGATAAACGATTGCCGACTGCTGGACCATCTCTTCGTCGACGTCGGCCTCGCTTAGATTCTGGCTTGCCCCCAAAAAGGTGCTCATGGTGCGCTGGGCGTCCGGCGTGACGAGCACAAGGCAGCGGGCGGTCGCCGGACCGTCCGGTGAGGGCGCGGTTGAGTAACTTACCTTGGCGGCATGAATATCGTGCAAGAATGCGCTGCCGGCTTCGTCGGATCGAACCTTGCCGATAAAGGCGGTAGAGCAGCCGAGGCTCGCCGCGCCAATGACGGTATTCGCCGCCGATCCGCCCGACACGAAAGTGGCCGGACCCATCGCGGCGTAGAGCGCGTCCGCGCGAGCCTCGTCGATGAGAGTCATCGCACCTTTGCGCAATCCATGCGCGAGCAGGAAATCGTCATCGGCCGGGCTGATGACGTCGACGATCGCGTTGCCAAG
>JBPYDY010000309.1:0-2000 GCA_051986155.1 Methylocella sp. | reverse complement strand
CGGTCGTGCGCGAAGAGCCGGAATGCCTCAAGGACGTCACGATGCTCGCCCGTACCCACCGTCCGGCTTTCGATGAGCCGGTCAAGCGAATGGCGCATGGCTGCGATTGCATCATCAAGCCTTAGATTCTCGCGCCTTATATCTTCGGCAACAAGCTGCTTCACGATGATGCGGGGCTCATGCAGGACTGTATAGCCAAGCCCAACGCCATCGGCGACCGGAGTTCCCTTGAGCGCGGCCGGCCCGCGGAAGGCAATATCCTCGCCGGGTGGCGCGAGCAATTGCAGCTCGCCCGAAGCAATCATCTCGGCGAGCAGCATCGCGGTCGTCTGCAGCGCCTCGATTTCCTCTTCGGGATACGTGCGGCGCGCCTTGTTCTGGACAACGAGGACGCCGAGCGTGTTGCCACCGCGCAGAATCGGCACGCCCAGGAAAGAGGAATAAATTTCCTCGCCGGTCTCGGGCCGGTAGGAGAAGGCGGGATGGAGCTGCGCATCCGCCAGCGCGAGCGGCTCGGCGGTCTCTGCGATGAGGCCGACGAGCCCCTCCCCTTTGCGCAGGGTGGTCAAATGAACCGCTTCGCGGTTCAATCCTTCGGTCGCATAAAGTTCAAGCTTGCCGTCGGCGCGCAGCACATAGACCGAGCACACTTCGGCGACCATGCTTGCGGCTATGTGAACGACGATCTTGTCGAGCCTCGCCTGCGGGCTGACGGGCTCGGCCATGACTTCGCGCAGGCGGCGCAAGAGCAAACGGGGGCCGCCGAATGTGCCAAACATGAGCGTTTCCCGTAATGACCTCAGGCCCCGCCAGCCGGGAAAACGGCGGACTCGGCCCGCGGCTGCTCCAGAATGCCGCCGGATATCGCGGGAGCATAATAGAGTGATGGCATATTCGTTAACGCGCCAGGACGCCGCGAGCCAACAAAAAATACCGCTTTCCGCGCTTTCGCTTCCGGCTCATCGCCTGCAAGCAAACCTTAGACCAGAGGACGGCCCGTGTCCTCAAGCTCTATCCAGGCCATAAAGACTGTGCAGCGTGCGAACCGCCAGCTCTGCATAGGCCGCGTCGATCAACACCGAAAATTTGATCTCGGACGTGGTAATCGCCCGGATGTTGATTCCTTTGTCGGCCAATGCCTTGAATGCGCGCGCCGCGACTCCGGCATGGCTTCGCATGCCGACGCCGATCGCAGAAATCTTTGCAACATCGGTCGCGCCTTGGAGGGAGGCAAAGCCGATCTGAGTTTGCGCTGCGCTCAATATGCTTCGCGCCCGGGCAAAATCGGCGGCGGAGACGGTAAAGGTAAGATCGGTGACCCCCGTGTCCTCAGAGGCGACCTGGACGATCATGTCGACATTGATGCTGGCGTCGGCCAGCGGCATGAAGATCGCGGCAGCGATACCGGGGCGGTCCGCGAGACGCCGCAGGGTGATTTGCGCCTCATCGCGCGAAAAAGCGATGCCGGTTACGACCTGGCTTTCCACGATATCCTCCTCATTGCAAATCAGCGTGCCCTGGCCCGAGTTGCCGGGATCCTCGAAAGACGAGCGGACAAAAGTCTTGACCCCGTGCACCATGGCAAGCTCGACCGAGCGGACCTGCAGCACTTTTGCCCCAAGCGAGGCCATTTCGAGCATTTCCTCAAAGGCAATGCGTTCAAGCCGCCGTGCTTTTGGCACGGTCCTTGGATCGGTCGTGTAAACCCCATCGACGTCGGTATAGATCTCGCAGCGGTCTGCACCCACCGCCGCGGCAACCGCCACCGCGCTCGTGTCCGAACCGCCCCGCCCAAGCGTCACAATCCGCTCTGTTTCCTTGTGCAGACCCTGAAATCCGGTGATCACGGCGACCTCCCGACGCTTTGCAAAGCCCTCGATGAGTGTCGCAGGCCCAATATGTTGGATGCGCCCCGAGCCATGCTCGTTTGAGGTAAGAATGGGCACCTGCCAGCCCTGCCAAGAGCGGGCCGGGATACCCATCGCCTGCAGCACGATGGC
>JBPYDY010000308.1:0-2140 GCA_051986155.1 Methylocella sp. | reverse complement strand
TCGGCACCGAGAGCCGGACCGCGCCGCTGTCCACGGTTTCGAATTCCATGCGGCCGAACCAACTCGAGAAGACATCCTCGCCGAGTTCAAAGCGCAAGCGATCCTTGATGCTTTGCCAGCGGTTCTGATCGGTGCTCATGTCGAGGTGCTGTTTTTGCGGAATCACGTGCTCAACCCCTAGGATGAGGGCAAGGCCAACGCGTGCCCCGCCCGGAAACGGGAGGACGCAACGGACGAAACCAATGTTATCGAAGGAAAGCCGAATGCCGCCTTTCAGCGGGCGATCGGAATAGAGCGCTTAGCCGCTCGGTGTCGCAATAGAGGCACGGCACCCGCGCGAGACCGCAGGCTGCACATACGCGTGTAGGTATTCACGCCAAGCACATTCAATGGCGCGCCCAATTCCTTGTGCCGGTAGGAGGATTGCGATTATCATTGCCCCACCTCCATCGCTCCCATAATCGATGGTTCGCTGAGCGTGACGCCCAGCAGTCGCCGAAAACCCCGTAGTTAACTAGATTGCCACCTGTTTGGTTCCTCGCCGCCTACGAAGATCTGTCGGTAAAAACGCGCGCCACAACACGCTACGGACAGCACTCGATGGACGCAAACCACCCTGACCCAATCATTCGATGAGTCAGAGATTGCAGACCAGACGAACCTTCAGGGACCGAAGAGGAGGTTAAAAATAGCACGGCACCTCCACCCTGCAACGGCCATCAGGACAATGTGTACTTTAGACTACGTAATTGTGGCAGCTTTTGTGTGCCTGCAAATGAAATGTAAGTCTTTGATCGGAAATGCCGAAGCTTACTTGCGCCCGGCATCCGAAACCCCTCGGTTCGAAGGCCGAGCAAATTAGTTCGCAGGTGCCGTCTTTGCATCGCTTTTCCAACTCCCCGCTCGTCGATCGCATTAACCCGTTCATGGCTCAGCAATTCCATGTGTACAAACTTTGAAGCACCCATCCGTCCAAGGCGCGCAAGCACGCCAAAACGTATCGACCAAGGCTAAATGCGCTGCAGGCCGCTCGCTGCGGTGCGCCGGCACCGCAGCGCGCCTTCTGTTATTCGATGTGACGGCAAAAACGCCCGCAATCCGCAGCGAAGCCCCGAGCGGACGCGAGAGGGGCTTACTTCTGGCCGGAGACTGCGGCCTCCTTGCCGAGCCTGGCGATGCTGTGGGCAAGCCGCGAAACTTTGCGGCGGGCGGCATTGCGATGGACAATGCCTTTTTGCGCGGCGCGAATAATCGCAGGTTCTGCAGCGGCCATTGCGGCGACGGCGGCGGTGCGATCGCCGGCTGAAATCGCTTCCTCGACCTTGCGCAAAGCGGTGCGCATGCGGGAACGTCGGCCCTTGTTGATCACGGTCCGGCGCGCGATCTGGCGCGCGGCCTTTTTGGCTGATTTTGTATTGGCCATACTCGTAACGGCTTTCGGGTGAATTGGGCGGTGACGGCGAAACGCCGGTCAGCCTTGCGGGGGCTTATAGGGGCGCCCGTCGCGCTCGTCAACGTTTGCGGCGCCGCGGCTCGGCGGGTGTTTGCGACGGGTCGCGGCTCAGACGACCCGCTTTGCGCGCACCGCCTGGTAACCGGACTGCACGGCCGCCAGGTCGGCCGCCGGAAAAACCGCAAGTGGCGGGGCCACACGCGCCCATTGGGGATCGCCGTGAATATCGGCGAGCAAGGCCTTGACGCCGGGAACGAGCGCCTTGCGGTCGAACAGTTTGCGGATCGCCACCGCCTCGGCGAGCGCCGCGCTGTCGCCGGAACGGTAGGCGCGGGCGCACAGATCGGCGTTGAGATTGGCGGTTGCCGAGATGCAGCCGGCGAACGGCCCGGAGCGGGCCTGCGGCAGCGCCGCCTCGGTGGATGGGAACACGCGAAAGCGCGGATCGATGCCAGCCGCCGCACAGGCAAAATCCATCTCTCCCGACGAATCCTTTAGGCCCACAATCCGCTCGCCGAACAGGTCGAGCAAGCGGCGGATCAGGGCGATATGCCAGGACAGACCCGACTGCGCCGGGAAGTGGTAGAGGTAGATCGGGATCGGCTGCGCCGCCGTGGCCTCTACGATTGCGCCGATATAGGCGACGAGGCCATCGTCCGGCACGCCCTTATAGTAGAACGGCGGCAA
>JBPYDY010000307.1:0-8483 GCA_051986155.1 Methylocella sp. | reverse complement strand
GGCCCTCGGCTGGCAGCCGAAAACAAGCCTCGAAGATGGCATTCGCGCGCTCTACCGGTGGTACGTTCAATCAATGGCCGCAGAGCCAGCCACCACTGGGGGGTAGCCCCGCGATGCCGGCCGCGGTCCGCAGCCGAGACTTTCCGGTGGCAGTGCGCTACTGGCGCCGGCAAACCGGCGGAGGCGCGATTGGTGCCCCGCGAGGCGCCACCGCCGAAGGCGTCGAAGCCGTTACGGCGCCAGCTCACCTCTCAATCGAGCCGGTAGGCGCGCCGCCAGGGGGTGCCGTCACGATGGCAACCTCAGTGGTCTATATGCGGTTGCAGGAGCTGCGAATCGAGGCTGGGGCCCATTTTATGCGGCGGGGGGCGCCTGCCGGGCTACGCCCACGATTCTCGAATTTGTGAATACTGACCTTGCAGGTAACGTGCTAGTTTAGTTGCCATTGTTTTGGGTCTTGGCCCACCCAATCAAAAGGCCGTGTTCATGCGTAAGGCGGCGCCGAACGGCGCAACGAAACCATTGGTTGCGGAGTTAAACCATTGGCTGCGGAGTTGATGAAACGAGTCTTCCGCCGTTCAGAAGGCTAATCTTTACGCAATTTGGGAGGTAAAGCCTATGGCACAGCATTATCTTAAAAAATCGCTGCCAAGTCTGTGCAGTGTGTTAGCGGCGGCCGCGATTCTCGCTCCGGCGCCTGGGTATGCGGATACGGGCCTTAGCGGGCCATTCCTGGGATTGTCCGGGCAGTGGTCGGGCACCGGAACAATCACTATGGCTGACGGCTCGACCCTGCGCCTACGCTGCAGATCAACCAATGCGGTCAAGGCAAATGGGAAGGCGATTCAGCAGAGCCTGCGTTGTGTGGACGACCGATTCGGGCTCGACATTACCAGCAACGTCATTTCGGCCGGCGGCTGGTTGTCCGGCACCTGGGCTGAAAGGTCGCACGGCATGTGGGGAAATGTTTCAGGCCGCGCCAGCGGCTCGGCAATCCTCGCTGACGTTGCCGGCACCGGGTTCGCCGCGAGCATGAATGTGCGCACGAAAGGCGACAGGGAGGCAGTGGCGATGCAGTCCTTCACGCTCAGGCCGCGTCAGGGAACCGACGTTGCGAGTGTCTCGGTTGCCTTGCACAAGTGATCTAGGCTCTCAAGGCCTGTAGTTAACGGTACATCCCGTTCCATGTGGAGTCGGCATGCTGGGCGAGGCCGTTTCTGCGGCCAGCCTTCTGCCCCCGAGATGGAGACATCGAAGCCATTCGGCCTCTTATCTTGTCACGTCCCTTGTGCGTCCGCAAACCGCCGGTTAACTGCCATATCGGGCGAAACAGTTTACTGCGCGGTAGCCAGCCTTGAGCTTTATTTTGCGGCCGGGTCAGCCGGGTTGGCGTTAAGCGCGGCGAGGCAGAAGCCAATCATTTGGCTGAGCGTGGGTTCGGGTTTTTGGTCATACTCGACCATCAGCCGCGGATGGCAGAAACGGATGCAGGCGGTATTGACCAAGCGTGCCGCAACGGCCGCGTCGCCCGGACGGAACTCGCCTGCCGCCATGCCATTTGCGATGATCTGTTCAACGATTGCCGCCATTCGCCGGTTGTGCTCGTTCATGATCGACCAGTTTTCGGTGATCGCGACCTCAACCAATTCATGCAGCTTACGGTCGCTCATGTAGCGCTTATGATGTGAGCGTTCCACCGATGTGAGCAGGTTTTGGAGCCGCTGGGCGGCAATGCCGCGTGTCGCAGCGATCTTTTCCGCTTCGGCCTCGATCTTGCCGAGAATGTCCCTGCAGACGGCGGCATTGATTTCGGATTTTGCCGAGAAGAAGCGGTATACATTCGCCGGCGACATGTTCAATTCGCGCGCAATGTCGGCAACCGTCGTCTTTTGGAAGCCGAGTTGCCGGAAAAGCCGTTCCGCAACATCGACAATCAGCCGATGCGTATTCTTTTCCTTGACCTCTTTGTCGGTTCGCAGGTCCTGTCCCGGCCGCCGATTGTCAGGCTCGTTAAGCAAAACCGGCGTCTCCCCCGTATGGGGCTGGAGGTCGGCAATTTTCGCCTTAATTTCAGTTAATGCGGGCATGAGACTTCGTCCTTTTCCAGGAAGGGTTGGCGCTACTATGACCCGATTCTCGATCGCGCGCTTCCCCCAAATGGGTTTAGCAATCAGTTGCCCCTCAAAAATCGTTGGATGCAGGATAAACATATTGTGATATCTGTACTCAAATGATATCTGATGAAACATAACCGTAACAGTTGCCTTGAGCCAGCGGGGCTGCAGCGCCGCTGCGTCCCAGCTTGCGGCGAACTTATGCTGCGCTGCAGCGAATTGGCCCTGGCATTTCATGCCTCCCGGCGCGGAACCGAGGCCGAGCGCAAATCACGCCGCGGCCTGGCCCCCCGCCGCATTCGCGGCTAAATGCCTCGTATCCGGCGACACCTTTGGGACTAACCATGGCGCGGCAATTCATTTACCACATGCGCGGCCTGACAAAATCTTATCCAGGCGGCAAAAAAATCCTCGAAAATATCAATCTCTCTTTCTACCCCGATGCCAAAATCGGCGTTCTCGGCGTCAATGGCGCGGGCAAATCGACCCTCATGCGGATCATGGCGGGGATCGACAAGGAATTTATTGGGGAAGGTTTCGTCGCCGAGGGCGCCCGCGTCGGCTATCTGCCGCAGGAGCCGGCGCTCGACGATGGCCTCGATGTGCGCGGCAATGTGATGCTGGGCGTGGCGGAAAAAAAGGCGCTCCTCGATCGCTACAATGAGCTTGCGGTTAATTATTCCGACGAAGCCGCCGGCGAAATGGCCAGGCTGCAAGACGAGATCGAGGTCAAGGGTCTTTGGGACCTTGACGCGCAAGTCGGCCAGGCAATGGACGCGCTCGGCTGCCCGCCGGATGAAGCAAGGGTAGCAAAACTCTCCGGCGGCGAGTGCCGCCGCATCGCCTTGTGCAAATTGCTGCTCGAGCGGCCGGACCTTTTGCTCCTCGATGAACCGACAAACCATCTCGACGCGGAAACCGTGGCCTGGCTCGAAGGGCATCTGCGGGCCTATTCCGGCGCCATTCTCATCGTTACTCACGACCGCTATTTTTTGGATAATGTCACGGGCTGGATTCTCGAGCTCGACCGCGGGCGCGGGATACCTTACGAGGGCAATTATTCCGCCTGGCTCACGCAAAAACAAAAACGGCTGGCGCAAGAAGGCCGTGAGGAGGAGGCGCGCAAGCGGCAGCTTGAAGCCGAATCCGCGTGGATCGCCGCAAGCCCAAAAGCGCGCCAGGCCAAAGCCAAAGCCCGCATCCAGCGCTACGCGGAGCTCGTCGCCAAGCAGAACGAAAAGACGCCCGCAACCGCCCAAATCTTCATTCCGGCCGGCGAGCGCCTCGGGACCAATGTCATCGGATTCTCCCGTCTTTCAAAAGGGTTTGGCGACAGGCTACTGATTGACGATCTCTCCTTTAAGCTGCCGCCCGGCGGCATCGTCGGCGTCATCGGCCCGAACGGGGCGGGCAAGACAACACTTTTCCGGATGATCACGGGGCATGAAAAGCCGGACAAGGGCACAATCGAGACTGGCGAATCGGTTCGCCTCGGCTATGTCGATCAATCGCGCGATTCGCTCGATGGCAAAAAGACCGTTTGGGAAGAAATTTCCGGCGGCGATGAAGTTCTCTATCTCGGCAAGCGCGAGGTCAACTCGCGCGCCTATACATCGGCCTTCAATTTTAAGGGCACGGATCAACAGAAAAAAGTCGCGCAGCTTTCGGGCGGCGAACGCAACCGTGTGCATCTCGCAAAGATGCTGAAATCGGGCGCAAACGTCCTTTTGCTCGACGAACCCACAAACGATCTCGATGTCGACACGCTGCGGGCTCTAGAAGAGGCGCTTTCGGATTTTGCCGGCTGCGCCGTCATCATCACGCACGACCGCTTTTTCTTGGACCGGATTGCAACCCACATGCTCGCCTTCGAAGGCGAAAGCCATGTCGAATGGTTTGAGGGCAATTTTGCCGCTTATGAGGAAGACAAGAAGCGCCGCCTGGGGATCGACAGCTTCATTCCCCACCGACTCAAATATAAAAAATTTTCGCGGTAGGGAACCGCAGAGTTCAGGATCGCTTTACCAGAGATCCCGGTTACGGCTCCTGTCACCGTGGCCAGAACTTTAGTGCCTAGATTTCCTCATTTGCGCCGCGCGCGCGTAGATTTCCAAAGCGGCGCAAAATTCGGTGGCGCTTTCGAACAGTGATTCCTCGACGTCGAGGGCGCGATGCGCCCGGCCAGGCCCGAACGGATTTGTATTCGCAATCATTGCCAGCACTTCGGCAAAAGCCTTTGTCCTGCTTTCCCGGCGCGATGAACGGATCATTGCATAGCCTCTTAAGATGTTCGCGAAGATGGTCCGGCCAAAGCGTCCAGCAACAGAAGCGGCCTTTGGTTCTCTTCGCCCTAGCTAAAAATCATGCCTCAAAACATTACGGGTCGCAGCCGCGGCTTGCGCGGGCCTGCTTTATCCAACATGGCATAGTTTCCTTAACGGAAACTGTGACAGATTTCACAATCCGCGCCCGGATTGCCACAAAATCGCTCACTCCGCGTCCCCTGTTCATGAGACGCTGGAACCGCAAGCTCCCGGTAAAACTCTGAAGCCCAAGCACGATCGAGCCGCCGCTCCATTCGCAACGGCTACAGCCTAAGTGCATGGACCGGCGCGCTCCGCGAGCGTTGCCTCGGCCGCTTGCCGCCACGAGTAGAGCTTCGCCCGCTCGCGGCCCCACGCGACTAGCGAGAGTGTGACGGAGAACTCTGCCGGGGAGGATCCGTTCCATCCTCCGGCTCATGCCGCGGGGATCGTGCGGGCAGAACGTTGCGGCGGAATTGCCTGGGCAGGCATCGAATTGGCGAAAGCCGTACCTATATTTGGGGCGTCGCCACCCTTGTGCTTGGGTCAGGCGGCGGAAATGGGCTGCGAGAGGAGTCGTGCGATGCGTGCCAATGGCGGCATGTCCTGTCAATCCTCGGCGAGGTATTCCGGAGGGAGCCGGTGGCGCGGGTGCGCGCCGGGTGAGCCCTGGACGGCGGCCGAAGTTTTCGGGATGGTCTTGGGCTTTATCGTTTTTTGGCCGGTTGGCCTTGCCATTCTGGGCTGGAAATTTTGGCAAAAAAGATCTGGCTATCAGGGCGACATTGTTTCCTTTGTGCGGGAGAAATGGGCAAGCCGCGGGCAATGGAGGCAGGCGGGCTTTAACGCTCATCGTTACGGATTTGGCGCCGGTACGGCTTCCTCCGGGAACTTCGCGTTCGACGAATGGCGCGCGGGCGAATTGGCTCGGCTCGAGGAAGAGTACCAGCGGCTTGCCGCGGCCGAGCGGGAGTTTGCCGAATATTTGGACAATCTTCGCCGCGCCAGGGACCGGGAGGAATTCGACCGCTTCATGACCGAGCGCAGGCGGCGCCAAGAAGGCTCGGCCTGAACGAAAGTGCTTTGGGCCAAATTTGCGGCGTGATTTTGGGCCGCGTTCAGCAAACTCCGCACCGGTTGAATATGCCAACCTGTCCCGTAACGCGAGCCCCGACCACACCGCCCATACTTCCTGGCTACCCTTAGCCGACCTCGGCCGGAGGAGCATCGCCGGCGCCGGAATGTCTTTTGCAGGCGTTGGACGGACGCAGCTACCTTATGGGCGACCGAATAAGGATCGATAATCGGCATGAAGCAGCCGCGGTTTAGCCGCCATGGCATGGCAGTATCAGCCGCTTGAAAGAATTCTGTGTGTGCGCTAGTGCTGTTGCACTGCATCATTATCTGAGCGTGAGAGTCTTTGGCTTAGGAAGGCTCGCCGCGACCGTTCGAAAGCAGGCCCCATGAGCGCAACGACTGGCTCCTTCAGCTTTGGCGATATGACCGCAGAGTTGCCGGTTAAGGCTGGGACGATTGGTCCCTCCGTCGTGGATATCGGCAAGCTTTATGCGCAGACCGGCATGTTCACTTTCGATCCAGGGTATACCTCGACTGCGAGCTGCGAGTCGGCAATTACCTATATCGACGGGGACGAAGGGGTGCTGCTCTACCGGGGCTATCCGATCGAGCAGCTCGCCGAGCACGGCGATTTCCTCGAGACATGCTATCTGCTGCTTTACGGTGAGTTGCCGACTCCGGCCCAAAAGAAGGATTTCGACTATCGAATCACCCGGCACACCATGGTGCATGAGCAGATGGCAAGCTTCCTTCACGGCCTGCGGCGTGATTCGCATCCGATGGCCGTGCTGGTCGCAAGCGTCGGCGCGCTGTCGGCATTTTACCACGATTCGACCGATATCTCGGACCCGGCCCAGCGCATGACGGCATCGTTGCGCCTGATCGGCAAGATGCCGACGCTTGGCGCCATGTCATACAAATATTCACTCGGCCAGCCATTCATCTATCCGAAGAACGACCTCGACTACACGTCCAATTTCTTGCGCATGTGCTTTGCCGTACCGTGCGAAGAATATAAGCTCAGTCCCGTTTTGGCCCGTGCGCTCGACCGGATTTTTATACTCCATGCGGACCACGAGCAGAATGCGTCGACGTCTACGGTACGGCTCGCCGGTTCGTCCGGCGCAAATCCTTTTGCCTGCATTGCCGCGGGTGTTGCTTGCCTTTGGGGGCCGGCACATGGCGGCGCGAATGAAGCCGCGCTCAAAATGCTGATGGAGATCGGCACGGTCGAGAATATTCCAAAATATATCGCCCGCGCCAAGGACAAGGACGATCCATTCCGTCTCATGGGGTTTGGTCATCGGGTGTATAAGAACTATGACCCGCGCGCAAAAATCATGCAGAGGACATGTCACGAGGTCTTGGCCGAGCTTGGAATCAAAAACAGTTCCTTGCTTGAGGTTGCAATAGCGCTTGAGAAGATCGCGCTGAGCGACGAATATTTCATCGAGAAAAAGCTTTATCCAAATGTCGATTTTTATTCCGGAATCACGCTGAAGGCGATGGGCTTCCCGGTGGCGATGTTCACCGCGCTTTTCGCGGTGGCGCGCACCGCGGGCTGGATCGCGCAATGGAAGGAGATGATCGAGGATCCAAGCCAGAAGATTGGCCGTCCGCGCCAGCTTTATAGAGGACCGGCCAAGCGGGATTACGTTGCGCTGGAGGCGCGGGCATAGGTAAGCTATGCGGATTACACCTGTGCGGGCCGTGCCGGCCGGACGCTTGGCGCAGCCCAAGCGGCAAAATTGACATAAACATGGCTGTGGACTAAGCTCAGCGCTAAATATTTCGGCAACGTGGGCCAGCAACAACGGAATTGTTGCGGTGCGGTGTGATCAATTGTTTTGACCGTAGGCGGGACTTGCGCGCGCGGGAAGATTTTGGACCAGACAAATTTTTCCGGCCGGGTGCCGAACTGCCTTTCAACCGCCTGCGAGTGGTCCCGGTTTCGGCAGGATTTTTTATTGTTTTTCGCAGCGTCTGCTATTGTGCGGATGTTCCTTTATGGCGTCTACTGGGCCTTTCCTTTTGTCCAAAATAGTTCCGCCGCGGTCACGGCAAGAAAAATTGATTTTCTAACCTCGCAACCCAGTTTTTCGGCCGATGCGAAGGTTCGCATTCTTGCCTTTGGAAACAGCAAGATCCTCACCGGGATCAATCCCGCGGCCTTTCGCGCCACGGTTTCTCCCGGCGTCGAAATCTTCAACGCCGGGCGCCCAGCTAGGACCGACTTCGTCATTTTGCTGAAGCAGATTCTTGCGCGGGGTACGCGTCCGACGCATTTGCTCGTTCAAACTCCTCCAACCGATGAGCACGAGGAAAGCTGGAGCGAGCTGTTTTCACATGACAAGCGCCTCGTCGAGACGTTGTTCCCCTTTCGTGATTTTCCACACGACCTTGCGCAGTTTTTGGCTTTCGCGCGAAGGGAAG
Organism: Methylocella sp.; assembly: GCA_051986155.1. Classification (GTDB taxonomy): domain Bacteria; phylum Pseudomonadota; class Alphaproteobacteria; order Rhizobiales; family Beijerinckiaceae; genus Methylocapsa. Next base: position 556 of record JBPYDY010000307.1, on the reverse strand, counting down.
GCAGCGTGCTGAATGCCTACAAGGAACACGCGAGGCCGTGGATCGGGTCATTGCCGATCAGGGTTATTTTCTCGTCAAATGGAATGCTCATTTTCCCGGCGGCCATTTGCCGGACGGGTACCTACTGCCGACGGACCATCCCAGCAGCGCCCCAAGGCGTTTGATCGACCCGGAAGCGCCCGCATTCAAAGAGCTCGCCAGCCTATCCGCAATTTACCGGTTTAAGGTGATTTTCATCCCATTCCGGAAAGGCGAGATCGCCGCGCCAGATCCGTCGCAAGCGGAAACGGTCGAGGCGCTTTCGCAAGTGCCCAATTTCTTCGTCGCCGGGCCCGCGGCGTGGGTGCTTGAACCGCGCTATTTTTCCGATCCTTGGCAGCGCGGCTTTACTCGCGCCGACTCGCGGAACTGACGGCTGCCGGCAAAACGGGCGAAAGGCTGCAATCGGTTTGCCGGGTTTTCGCGCGCACTTAATCACCGCCCTGTCTTTGCAAGGCATCGGGTTCCCATTAATCGGGCGGCTGCCGCCTTATCGCTTAGGTTGCCAGAGGCCGAT
>JBPYDY010000306.1:0-4645 GCA_051986155.1 Methylocella sp. | reverse complement strand
GCCCGGGCTCATCCGGAACCAATGACTAATCTCAATTGCAAATATTCACCAAATTCTTGCCTTATCCCGGCCGAAAGCCCCGGCGTTCCAAAAAACCAGCCCTGTTCGACCAAAGGCAATCTTAAATTCACGAATTGGCACCTTCTGCCAGGCTGCCCAAGGGTCGAAGCCAAAGCTTGCACCGGACGGTGCCGGAAATCGGCAAGTCGCCTTTGGCCTTTACCCAGGCTACAGCTACTAACACAGCATATGTTTAAAGATATCATTTGCCCGGCCCAGCGGCGAATGTTTCTTGGCGAGCTTAAGACTTTTCGCCACGAGCGATCGATATTCCTGAAAGCCTCGGTCCGGCAAGATGCCCAAAGAGGCAAAAGCGCATCCGCATCCGGTAACCAAATCATGGTCCCGAATACAGATCGCAGCCTTTATCCGTGCCGCCAAGGCGGACCAATCCGCTGGAAAACGAAATCATCCCTGCACCTTAAGGGGATGCCGGCCGCCCGCCGAGGGCAACGTCACGGCACAACCTTGGAGTCCGAATAATCAGACCGGCGTCCAGTTGTGCGAACGAGGCATCCCCTTAGGAAAAGGGCCAAGATAGTCCTTACCTTCGCCGCGTTATCTTATATAGAGAGGAAACCGGTCTATATTTGAATGCAGCGCCCGAAGGCGCGGGCTAAGTTGGTCTCATGGTCGATCGCAGGGAGGTATTGAAGCTCGCCTTTGGCGCGGGCTGCTCTGGAATCAGCTTGCATGAAGCTTGCGCCGCGCCCTCCGCCGTGCCCGAGGCTCCCCGTAGCTTCCCATTAAGCGACGCTTCGCCCTTTGATCCAAACATGATCCAATCGGCCGCCCGGGCCTTGTCAAAGCAAGGCTTTAAGCCGCCTGCCGACAATCTAGCGCAAGTGTTGCGCAGCCTAACCTACGAGCAATATGCGGCAATCCATGCGCGCCCTCAATCGGCAATCTGGGCGGCGGACAATTCCGGGTTTGCAATCGAACCTTTGCACCGCGGATTCATCTATTCCGCGCCGATGGAGATCAATCTCGTCGAGGAAGGTATGGCCCGCCGCGTCATTTACGATGCGGCGCTCTTTGACACGGGCGCGCTCGATGTTGCTAAAAATTCCGGCGACTTGGGTTTTTCGGGCTTTCGCATCCACGTAAATCGGCAGGCGGGCCGGCTCGAACTCGCCGTGTTCCAGGGGGCAAGCTTCTTTCGCGCCGTCGCACCGGGGCAGTCCCTTGGAACCATGGCACGAGCCATGTCGCTCAAGACCGCCGATTTTCGGGGGGAAGAGTTTCCAGCAATTCGCACGGTATGGATCGAGCGCCCAACGCTTGCCGCAGGCGCACTCGTGATTCACGCGCTGATCGATTCGGAAAGCCTGACGGGCGCCTATCGCTTCACCCTCCGGCCTGGAGAGGCGACGATCATTGACACGGAATGCACGCTCTTTCCGAGGGTTGCCGTCGATAGCCTCGGCCTTGCCACGATGAGCGCCACGCACATCTCCGGACCGCTCGACGAGCGCTGCAGCAGCGATCTTCGCCCCAGCGTCAGCGAGGTCGGAGGCCTTCAAATGCTGACCGGAAAGGGAGAGTGGCTGTGGCGGCCGGTTGCCAACCGCGATACTTTGCAGATATCGGCCTTCGTCGATGACAATCCGCGCGGTTTTGGCTTCCTCCAACGCGACCGCAACTTCGACCATTATCAGGACGACGAACAGCGCTTCGAGACCCGCCCCTCGCTCTGGATCGAGCCGATTGGCGACTGGTCCGCCGGCGGGGTCCAGCTCGTCGAGATTCCCTCCGCCTCGGAAGCCAACGATAATATTATTGCGTTTTGGAAGCCGAAGCAGCCGCTCAACGCCGGAACCGAGACATTTTTTGCTTACCGCCAGTTCTGGTGCTGGAACCCGCCCGAGCAGCCCCCTTTGGCCGTCACCGTCCAGTCGCGCTCCGGGCGCGGCACGTCACCAAAACGCCGCCGTTTCCTGGTCGAATTTGCCGGCGACACCCTAAGCACCTCGCAGAATGCTGCGGCCATGAAACCGAATTTGACCTTGTCGCGCGGAGAGATAAATTTGCTCCGGACATACACCTCGGCAGACCGGAAATCATGCCGGGTGCTGTTCGAACTCGATTTTTCTAACCAAGACTATGCGGAAATGCGGCTGGTATTGGAAGCGGCAGGCAGTCCCATAAGCGAGACTTGGCTCTATCGATGGACGCCGTGACCGATTCACAGCCGAACGAGCCTGCCGTGACGCCGTTCCGCCCGGCTGAGAGTCCAAAATCCGCCGATCCTTTCGCGAGCACGCCGCCCGAGGCCCCGCTTGCCATGCCGGTGCAGAACCTCGCCCAATTCGACCGTGCCGGTCGGCATCGAGATATTGAATGCCACGGCGTCTTTTGGTGTTGGCTGACGCGTCTCTTCGTGTTTGGCGGCGGCTTGGGCTTAACTGTGTACGGCGGCCACCAGATGTACCGCGTGGTCGAGGTCGGCGGCGTCACAGCGCTCGAATGGGTGTTGCTATTTCTTTTTATCGCCAATTTCTCCTGGATCGCGCTGTCGTGTGCGGCATCCTTCGCAGGTTTCCTTTGGCTACTGCTCTTTGCTCCGAAGCAGGCAAGGGCGCCGAACGCCTTGCGTCACCGCACCGCGGTCATCATGCCGATTTACAACGAGAGTCCATCGCGTGTCTTTGGCGCCCTTGCGGCGATGATCGAGGAAGTCGACGCAAGTGGGCTCGGCCGTGCGTTTGACTGGTTCTTTTTGTCCGACACGACCGACCCCGAAATCTTCGTTGCCGAAGAGCAACTTTTCCTCGCCCTAAGAGAAAAGCTTGGTTCCGGGTTCCGCGTGTACTACCGGCACAGGGCGAAGAATCGCAACCGGAAGTCCGGCAACATCGAAGAGTTTGTCACCCGCTGGGGCGGGCGCTACGAACATATGGTGGTGCTCGACGCTGACAGCCTGCTCTCTGGCGAAACCATCGTCGCCCTCGCCGCGGCCATGGAAGCCGACCCCGACTCAGGTATCATTCAAACACTGCCGTCAATCGTCAACCGCAACACCCTTTTTGCCCGGCTTCAGCAGTTTGCGGCGCGCATTTACGGGCCTGTGATCGCGGCCGGCGCGTCGATCACCATGGGGCGCGATGGCAATTACTGGGGCCATAACGCAATTATTCGCACCAAGGCGTTCGCCGCCCATTGCGGCTTGCCGGTGTTGCGCGGCCGCCCTCCCCTCGGCGGCCATATCCTCAGCCATGACTTTGTCGAGGCGGCGTTGATTCGGCGTGCCGGCTTTGCCGTTTACATGCTGCCAAATCTCGGCGGAAGCTATGAAGAATGTCCCCCCTCGCTGATTGATTTATCGACCAGGGACCGGCGCTGGTGCCAGGGGAACCTCCAGCATTCGCGCGTGCTGGCCGCTGCGGGTCTACATCCAATGTCGCGGCAGCATCTCTTGACCGGGATCATGGCCTATGCCGCCTCGCCCCTCTGGATGGCGCAGCTCATCGCCGGTATCCTGATCGTTGTCCAGACGAGCTACATCCGGCCGGAATATTTCCCGAGCGGCTTCAGCCTGTTCCCGGCTTGGCCAAGGTTTGATCCGGAACGGTCGCTCGAACTCTTCGCGCTCACCATGACGATTCTTCTGCTGCCCAAAATCTTCGGTCTAATCCTTGCCTTGATTCGCGAAGCAAGCCGCCGCGGCGCAGGTGGCGCGCTCCGGCTTATTCTGTCGGCGACCTTCGAAATCGTCATGGCAGCGCTTCTTGCCCCAATCATGATGCTGATCCAGACGGGTCATGTGATGCATTTTGTGTTTGGCTTCGATACCGGCTGGGATCCGCAGCGCAGGGACGATGGTTCAATCCCCTTTAAAGCCATTGTTGCCCGCCACCTCTCCCATGTTGCTATGGGTTTTCTGACCCTCATCGCCGGGCTTTTGATCTCCCCATCCCTTGTCGCATGGATGTCACCAACTATTCTCGGGCTCGTGCTGGCAATTCCCTTATCATGGGGCACCGGGTTGCGTAGCGTCGGCGTCGCCTTACGCCGCGCGGGACTCCTGCTCACTCCAGAAGAGCATCGGACGCCGGGCGTCATTGCCCGCGCGAATCAATTGGCCGAGGATTTCGCCGCGCTTGCGGATGGGCATTTGCGCGGCCTTTACGCGCTTTATGCGAATTCCCAATACCGGGCTTTCCACATGGCCAATTTACCGCACCGTCCCAAGCGATGGAACGGCAACATGCCGGCCGACTGGGCGCTCGCCAATGCCAAAATCGCGGACGCCGAAACTATCGAGGAAGCGATTTCCTGGCTCCATCCAAAGGAACGAATGGCAGTCCTGCTTGATCCGGCGCTCATTTCCCCCTTTGTTTCCTTGCCGGAAAAGCCGCCGTGCACGGATACGATGGCATCGGCGGGTTAAACGGGCAGGCTCGAGACGGTCGCGGCAGATCCTCTGCGACAAGCCGAGCAGGGCCTCTCGAAGAGGCGTTCTTTCTCGCCAAGCGAGGCCAGACGCGGGGCAGATGCCGGTGGTCCTGACGGCGGCCGGCATCGCAATCAAATCCCACGCCCAAGCGGAGGTCGCGGTCCGTCATACACATGCAATATGAAGTTG
>JBPYDY010000305.1:0-2555 GCA_051986155.1 Methylocella sp. | reverse complement strand
CGCTCAGCGGCGATCCGCTGATCCTGCTCGCGGACGAGCCTACCGGAAACTTGGATTCCGCGAACGGCGAAGCAGTCATGAACCTGCTAAAAGAACTGCATCAAGCAGGATCGACGATTTGCATGGTAACGCACGACCCGCGGTACGCCGAATTCGCGGACCGCACCATTCATCTGTTCGACGGCCGAATTGTAGAAACCACCGAATCGGCCGCCAAATCTTAACCGCAAGTTTGGCGCTCCTGACAGGGAGCTGTTGTCGAGGACCAGATGTTCGCAATACGTAAAGGGATCGGTGTAGCGCTGCTAGCTCTGATTTCGGGCGGCGCGGTCTATGGCAATGTTATTTCGGGTTCGCGAGTGCAGTTCCGGCAGTTCTTCGCGCTGGGGCAAAACGGGCGCGTCAGCGTGGATAACCGCTACGGCGATGTCAGCATCGTGGCGTGGGATCGGGATGACGTGCTGGTCGAAGCTGTGAAACAGGCGCCGGATTCGCGGCGTATGGATGAAGCGCGGATCGTCGTAGAGCCCGCCGCCGGGTCGCTTTCCATCCGGACGCAGTACGCCGGTTCGCCCGAGCAGCATCCCGCAAAAGTCGAATACCGCATCACGGTTCCGCGCTCGACGAGTCTTGAGGAAGTAAAGCTCGGCAACGGCGGGTTAACCATTAGCGGCGTTTCGGGGCCGGTGAAGGCCTCTTCGGTGAATGGCGGCATAAAAGCGCAGAGCCTCGAAGGCCGCACGGAGCTTTCCACGGTGAACGGGTCGCTCGAAGCGGATTTCGGCGGCACAAGCCCCGCGCAGCCGATTCTCTTGCGTTCGATCAACGGCGCGATTCGCCTGCTAATACCGCACGACGCGCACGCGAGTTTGAGCGCTCGCAATGTGAGCGGCGGCATCGAATCGGATTTCGGCCACGCCTCGCGGGTGGAAGGCGCTCAGCAGCTCGTCGTCCGGGGCGCGGGCGCGAAGATTCGCGTTGACAACGTCAACGGCGGCATCTCGATCCACTCTACTTGCAACCGTCGCACGGGCACGGAACTGTAAGTCACAATCCTAGCTCGACGAGAGTTGCGCTCCCATTGCGAGCCCCTGACGGGTTCGGCCGGCGACTCGCGGCAGAAACAACAGTACGCTGGTTCGTACGGTTGCTTGCCCCAGGTCTCGGCCATCTCTATCGCCTGCGACAAGAGCAAGTCGCGCTTGCCAAGCCATCCCTTGAGGCCCGACCAGCGCGTTTCATGACCTCTTCTACCGGCCGGGTCGTGACAACCTGCGGCGCGGGCCGTAAAACACGGAGGTCCGGCCCTGTCGCGGGTTATTAAACGGTTGTTATATCAACAAGATCGCAATTGCCTTAGAAATCTCGGATAGATTTCTACCGCTCTCCGCCCTTGTGGCTCGCATCGTAATGCGCCTTTAGCAAGTCGCCGCCAAAGTCGTCCGCAAAATCGCGCCAAACCGAATGGATGTGATTGGCATTGTCTTGCGTCATATCGAATTCGATTAGGAACGCGCTCGTCTGCACGCGATAGTAGTGCGGATCGCCTGGTTTGACGCCGCCGGCCCAAGCAAACCAGATGTTGCGTCCAGCCTTATCGAGCTGATCGATGCGGCGTTGAGCCACGTCGTCTGGAAGATTGCGGGTGTAAAGCTCGGCGAGCGCTCTCAAATTATCGAACTGTGAGGATGTCATTTTGCCGGCCAGCAGGCCTGAGGGCTGCCCGTTAAGCGCCGCCGTCCGCTTATTGCTCGTAAGAATGTCGCTATAAGCTTTGGCATCGACCACCGCCGCGCTCCGCCGCGGGCCCTCAAGGGAATTGACCAACGCGAACCCGAGGTCGTCCTCTTGGGCGAGGACGCGGAGTCCGGTGCGCGGGCCCTGCCTGACCTCCGCCGGATTCGAGCCGAAGAAGCTCGGTCCGTCGACGACCTCGCCGTTCGCGATCGTGTAGCTATGGCTGAGATGGTGACCTTCGACGCGATATCCCCATATTCCGCTGTCGCCAGGCTGGCCGAAGATCGTGAAGTGGTAATTCTCGGGATCGCGGCGCGGTCCAGAACCGTTCTCCATGACCCTCAAAACATCTTCGAGACTCATGATCGTGACGGCTTTGATGTAGCCGGTCTGGCTCAGTCCCGCCGCGAGCAGCGCGCTCGCGAGGTGCCGTTGATAAGGGCTCATTTCCGACCACGTCAGACCCTTTCGTTCCACCGGGGTATAAAACCAGCGAAAGCGTTCGGGGTCGTCGAAAGACAACTGCGCTTTCGCCTTTTGATTCGCGTCCAGGGCGGCCAAAAGCCGGTTGGCCGTCTCGGACATGAGAGAAACGCTGTGGCTATGGCGCTCTAGGCCGCTTGCGGCCGCGTCTCTCGTTTGTGCGTGGCTATGCTCCGCAAGCGGCGCGGCCCCCAACATCGTGGCGGTAGCGCTAAGAAACGAACGGCGTTTGATCTGGCACATGGTCGGCCCTCCAAAGGAATCGGCATAATCATCAAATACCAGTTTGGAGGGCCAGTCAAGCGGGATGCCACGGCGATTCCACTGATGGCGCG
>JBPYDY010000304.1:0-2508 GCA_051986155.1 Methylocella sp. | reverse complement strand
CCCGAATGTTTCGATTTTCTCGGGGCCGATCGCAAGGCCAAATGGGCTGCGGCCGAATCCTTTCCAGGCGGCGCGGCCTATTCCGCGTTGCAGCAGCTCGCAGCCAAGCATCGCATATACATTCACGCGGGCTCGATCCTCGAAAAGCCTTCAAGCGGCGAGCGGATCCACAATACGACCGTGGTCTTTGGCCGCAATGGAGAGGAAATCGCACGCTACCGGAAAATCCATATGTTCGACATTACCGCGCCCGATGGAACGAAATATCACGAGAGCGCGGCTTTTGCGCCCGGCAGCGCGGTCGTGACCTACGGCTGCGAAGAGATGATCGTCGGCTGCGCGATCTGCTACGATCTCCGGTTCCCGGCTCTTTTCCAGGCCCTGACCGCAAAGGGTGCGCAGATGATCGCGTTGCCCGCGGCCTTTACCCTACAAACGGGCAGAGACCATTGGGAGGTCCTCTGCCGCGCGCGAGCCATTGAAACAGAGACATATTTTTGCGCGGCGGCACAAACCGGCGCCCATGCGGTCGGAAAGGAAATCCGCCAAACTTACGGCCATTCGCTCATTGCCGATCCCTGGGGCCATGTCATCGCCCGGGCTTCGGATGGCGTGGGGATCGTTTCGGCGACCGTCGAGATCGAGCAGGTGAAGAAAGTCCGCGCCCAAATCCCCCTCGCGCGGCACAAGGTGAGCTTCGATTGAGCCCATGCACGGCAATGTGCCAGGCGTGTTGCTCCGGCTCGGCGCCGCCGCCTGCCTCTTGCTAATGGGGCTAGCGATAGAGCCCTCAGCCGGACGTCCTGATGCGCGTCCCAAAATGGTGTGGCATCGCGGCGAGCTTGGTGATCCGGGATCGCTCGATCCCCACAAAGCTACCACCGTCACCGAAAGCAACATTCTCGACGAACTTTTCGAGGGTCTTGTCGCCCTCGACGCGCGAGGCGAAACCGTTCCGGGAGCAGCCGAGAGCTGGAGCGTCCACGATCGCGGCACAGTATACACGTTCAAGCTCCGCCCCGATGCGAGATGGTCAAATGGCGATCCTTTGGTTGCACAAGATTTCGTTTATTCGTTCCGGCGCCTAATGGCACCCACAACGGGGGCGCCATATGCTAGCATCCTCTACACCTTGAAAAACGCGGAAAAAATCAACAAGGGCGAGCTTCCGGCTGAGGCCTTGGGCGCCCGCGCCTTGGATGCCAGGACGCTCGAGCTCATTCTTGAACAGCCGGCCCCCTATTTTATCGCGCAGCTCGCCCATATCACAGCCAAGCCCCTCCACCAAAAATCGATCGAAGCTTTTGGTTCAGATTTCGTGCATCCGGCGCATTTGGTGGCCAACGGCCCGTTTATGCTGCAGGAATTCACCCCGAACGAGCGGATCGTCTTAGTCAAGAACCCGAATTACTACGCGGCGCCGGAGATCGCGCTCGACGGCGAAATCTTTTATTCGCTGGAAGATCGCGCCGCGGGCTTGCGCCGTTTTATGGCCGGCGAAGTTCAATCCTATGATGACGTTCCGGTGGAGCAAATCGGTTTCGTGCGGGCCCATTTAGCGGCTGCATTAAAAGTGTCGCCGAGCCTCGCCAGCTACTTTTATGCCTTCGACACGCGCCATCCACCCTTTGACGATAGGAGGGTACGCCAGGCGCTTTCCATGGTGATCGACCGCGAGTTCTTGGCCGAGCGTATTTGGGGCGGCACGATGGATCCAAGTTACAGCTTTGTGCCGCCGGGTATCGAAAGCTATGGGACGCCCGAGACCGTCAAATGGAAAGGCATGGATCCGTTTGCGCGCGAAGACGAGGCGAAGCGCCTCCTAGCGGAAGCAGGCTTTGGCGAAGGCGGCCAGAAGCTCAAGGTCGAAATCCGCTTCAACAATTCCGAAAATCACCGCGCGACTGCGGTCGCAATTGCCGATATGTGGAAGGCGCTCGGCGTTGAGACCAGGCTTTTTGCGACCGACGCCACCACCTACTTTGCCTTTCTGCACGAAAAGCCGCCGTTTGACGTCGCAAGGTCGGGCTGGTTTGCCGATTTTCCCGACGCGCAAAATTTTCTGTTTCTTGCTCAGAGCGATAATCACGCGCTCAATGTTGCAAGTTTCAACAATGAGAGTTTTGACGGGTTGATGCGCGAGGCCCAGGGGGAAGCCTTTCCTGACCGCCGCCGCGCTTTATTGCACCAAGCTGAGGCGCTGTTCCTCGACGAGCAGCCCGATCTCGTTCTTATGACTTACGAGTCCCGCAATCTCGTCTCGCCGAAACTCGAGGGCTGGGAGCCAAATATACGCGACCATCATCCCGGCCGCTACATTTCGATTGCGCCGTAAAGCTGGCGGTTTTCACTCGCAACTGGAGATGGGCATGAGTCAAGAGTCTTTGTTGAGTCTTTCGTGACGCGATCGGTTTTAGATGGCGGTCTCGAAGAAACGGCGGATGAGTTCGCCCTGACGGTTTGTTGCGGTTTTGAAGAAAATACTGTCGCAGTGGCTCCGTGCCGTCG
>JBPYDY010000303.1:0-3731 GCA_051986155.1 Methylocella sp. | reverse complement strand
GTTGGCGAAATTAGCATTTGGGAAAAGCAAAAAGGCTGCTGACTCTCACCCGCACGACTAGCGGGCGAGGTCGCAATTCAGCCGAACCGGTTGTTTTTTGGGAAGCCTTTTGGCGGCAGGCGGCCTGATTCGGCCCGGTTGCCGATCCAATCGCGCAAGTCCCGCGCGGCGAGGCAAAAAGTCCGGCCGGCGGAATCTTGCCAGCTCAAACCCTCTTTGAGGTAAAAAACCTTCGCGTCGCTGATCCCGCCGTCTCTATATTTTTGCAAGCGGACGCCCTTGCCGCGCGCCATTTCAGGCACTTGGGCCAGCGGAAAGATCAACAGCTTGCGGTTTTCGCCGATCACCGCCACATGGTCGCCATCGGCCGGAACGATGCGCGCGGCCGAGGCCGGATTTGCCACATTCAGAAGCAGCTTACCCTTGCGCGTTCCGCCCACCATCTCGTCCTGGGGCGCGACAAAGCCCCGGCCGTCGCTCGAAGCGATCAGCATTTTTTGGCCCGCGGCATAGGGAAATACCCCCGCAATCGTCTCGCCTTCGGCAATATCGGCCATCAAGCGAATGGGCTCGCCCTGACCGCGCCCGCCCGGCAGTTTTGCAGCTTCCAGCGTGAAAATCCTGCCATCGCTCGAAAATACCAGGATTTTGGACATGGTTTCGGCGAAAAACGAGAAAGCCAGAGCGTCGTCACCTTTAAATTGCAGGGGAGCAAGATCAGAGACCTGCCCCTTGAGCGCACGGATCCAACCTTTTTCTGAGACGACAATGGTTAAAGGCTCGCGCTCGATCATTGTTTCAGCGACATCGGCGCTCGCTATATCGGGGAGTTCGCCAAAGCTCGTCCGGCGGCGGCCAATCTTCGTCTCGGGGCCAAATTTTTTCTTCAGCTCACGAATCTCCGCGGCAATTGCCTTCCATTGCTTCGATTCGCTTGCGATCAGCGCGTCGATCTCCCTTTTTTCCTTGGCGAGGTCATTGTTCTCTTGGCGCAGGTGCGTCTCCTCGAGCCTCCGCAGACTGCGCAAACGCGTGTCGAGGATATAGACCGCCTGCAACTCGGAAAGTGAAAAGTGCCTCTGCAGCTCTTGTTTTGGATCGTCGGCCTCGCGAATTATCCTGATCACCGCGTCGAGGTTCAAAAAGACGATGAGCATTCCGGCAACGAGTTCGAGGCGGCGGACGATTTCGGCGTGGCGATGGCGCGCGCGGCGCAACAGCACGTCGCGGCGGTGGTCGAGCCATTGCCGCAACGCCTCCTTGAAGGAGACCACGTGGGGCACCACGCCGCCTGCAAGTACGTTCATATTCAGCGCAAACCGGGTCTCGAGCTCGGTCAGCCGGAACAGGTGCTCCATCATCATCTCAGGCTCCACGCTGCGGGAGCGGGGTTCGATGACGACGCGGATGTCCTCGGCGGATTCGTCGCGCACGTCGGCAACCGCGGGCAGCTTTTTGTCGTTCAAAAGCCCAGCGATCTTCTCGATGAGCTTTGCTTTCTGAACCGTATAAGGAATTTCGGTGACAACAGCGTGCCATGCACCGCGGGGCCCCTCTTCTCTTGTCCAGCGCGCCCTGAGCCGGAAGGAGCCGCGCCCAGTCTCATAAGCTTCCGCAATTGCTTCTCTCGATTCGACGATGATTCCGCCGGTAGGGAAGTCAGGCCCTGGCGCGAGCGCGAGCAGTTGCGCGGCCGTGGCATTTTTATACTGGACGAGATGGAGGGCGGCGTCGCAAAGCTCTGCGAGATTGTGCGGCGGAATGGATGTCGCCATGCCGACCGCAATGCCTTGCGCGCCATTGGCAAGAAGGTTTGGCAACGCCGCGGGAAGGACAACGGGCTCCTTGAGATCGCCCGAGTAATTGTCGCGGAAGTCGACCGCATCCTCGCCGATGCCCTCGAGCAGGAGCCGCGCGACATCGGTCATCCGCGCTTCGGTATAGCGGTAGGCGGCGGCGCCGTCGCCATCGATATTGCCGAAATTCCCCTGGCCGTCGATCAGCGGATAGCGCGAGGAAAAATCCTGAGCGAGGCGAACAAGCGCATCGTAAATCGCCTGATCGCCATGCGGATGGAACGAGCCCATCACATCACCGACGATTTTTGCGCATTTTTTGAAGGCTGCTCCGGGGTCGAGACGCAGGATGTGCATGCCGTAGAGAGTGCGCCGGTGCACGGGTTTGAGCCCATCGCGGGCATCGGGCAGGGCGCGGTCCATGATGGTCGAGAGCGCATAGGCAAGATAGCGTTCTTCCAAGGCCTCGCGCAGTTTGACGGGCTCGGCGCTGTCCCTTGGTGGCGGCGGAACGTTTTTTCCCATAAACGAATGCCTAAGCGACACCCGGCACCAAATCAAATCGAGCCGTCGTTCTTTTGGGGCCTATGCACGGCTTTAAGCGGGAGACCGGCGCAGGATAGCCAGATCTCTGCCGCCGTTACGATTGGCAAGCGAACATGATCGGTTGACAGACAGCGCCCGATGAAGTCGCAGCTTTCCATTCAACTCTTGGCGGCGAATTTGGCGAGCGGCCCGCTTTTGTCAATGATCGCGACCGCTGCGGCGGCGGCCTGGACCGTGGTCCCGATCGACTTCCACCAAACGATAGCAGAGAGGAAGTCCAACTTCCTCGGTCACAAAATCGGCCGTGCCGCCATAGTCCGTCGCAATCACCGGCACCCCGAGGGCCATCGCCTCGGCCACGGTGAGCCCGAAGCCCTCCGACCGATGCGGCGAAACATAGCAATCGCAGCCGCAAACCAGCCCTGCGAGCTCGCGTGCTGCCATCGTTTGGCGCAGCACCACGCAGCGGCCATTGCGCCCAGCCAAGCGGTCCAGATATTTGGAAAATTCTGGATCCTTGTCGGCGTTTGATACCTTGAGCACGAGACGGACGCGGTCATGATCGGAGACCGCGGCTTCAAAGGCATCCACAAGGCAATCCGGGTTCTTCCCGGCTACGAAGTTCGTAGCGTCGAACACATAAAGAAACGCGACCGCGCCGGCAGCGATTTGCAGCTTGTCGCGGTATCCAGGCTGCGGCGCCTCGATCGCCGACACCACATGTGGCATCACTATCACAGGTTTTGCGGTCACTGCCTGAATCGCCCGTTGACAAAAGGTCGACGGCACCCAGATTTCGTCGAAGTGAGAAAGAGCTCTTTCCACCATTCATCGCGAAATGCCGGCAGCTCCCACACCCATATCGCTATTTTGTATTGCGAGCTCGCAAAGGTTCGTGCGTGGTAGTGTAAAAAGCGATGAACGGAATCGGCGTTGATGTGGACAATCGAGATTGGGTAACGTGGCCGCTGCCGGCGCTCTGCGCCCCCACGCTCGGCTGGTGGACGAACAACTCGTGAACCGGCACGAGGGAAACAGGAACTCCGGCGGCGCGCAGGGCAGCCAGATATCCGCAGCCCGCCGAACCAAGGCCGCTCGCAACTCCTATTGGACTGTAGAAATTAACGCCCGGAAGATCGATGCTCTTATACGGGCCCGCGGTTACCATCGTCTCTTCAACTTCGGGTGAGCGCCCCGGGGGTAGCATGACTGTCAAAGCGCGCCACGGCAAAACGAGGCATGATGCCCGGCCCTTTGCCGATCTTCGCTCATCCCTCCCATTGGAGGTCACTCTTACATCAGCGCAAGGGGTAACGAAACAAGTTCGGACTTGTTGACCAAGCACGCCATTGCCTATTCCTGGTTAATCCGCCAATCGCGCAGCCACCG
>JBPYDY010000302.1:0-2157 GCA_051986155.1 Methylocella sp. | reverse complement strand
CGCTCGAACGCCACGCCAGAGCCCTTTTGACACAAGAGTTACATTATGGCGAATCTTGGCGCCGCGCTAACCGTTGGGCCGGACGGGCGACGCCAACGGCCGATCCAACCTTGACGGATCTGCACCGCTTTGGCCCGGCTTGCGCCTATCCCCGCTTTCCTGGGAGCCGCTTCGTTGCAAAAGCGAACCGGCCCGTTAAATTGGACGTAATTTAGCGTCCGGCCGCCGATTCCCCGCGCAGGAGGCAAGCCATTCCGACTGGCGCGATGAAGCAATTGAAACCGCAGACGAGCTCCAGCCGAACGGCCGCCGCCGCGGCCACTCCGCGCGATCTATTGCCGGCGCTCGTACCGCGGGCGGAAAAGCCTTTTGACGGCGGCGCAATAACAATTCGCGGCGCGCGCGAGCACAACCTCAAAAACATCGATCTGACCATTCCGCGCGGAAAACTCGTCGTCTTTACAGGGCTTTCGGGTTCAGGCAAATCCTCGCTCGCCTTCGACACGATCTACGCGGAAGGCCAGCGCCGCTATGTCGAATCGCTCTCTGCCTATGCCCGGCAATTTTTGGAGATGATGCAAAAGCCGGACGTCGATCAGATCGATGGCCTGTCGCCCGCAATCTCCATCGAGCAGAAGACGACCTCCAAGAACCCGCGCTCGACGGTCGGCACCGTGACCGAGATTTACGACTATCTGCGGCTGCTCTTTGCCCGCATCGGCATTGCCTACTCGCCGGCAACGGGGCTGCCGATCGAAAGCCAGACGGTGAGCCAGATGACCGACCGGCTGATGGGGCTGCCCGAGGGCACGCGGCTTTATCTGCTGGCGCCCGTAATCCGCCGCCGCAAGGGCGAGTACCGCAAGGAGATCGCAGAATTCATGAAGCGCGGTTTCCAAAGGCTCAAGATCGACGGCGAATTTTGCGAAATCGCCGACGCTCCGGCGCTCGACAAAAAGCTCAAGCATGACATCGACGTCGTGGTCGACAGGGTCGTTGTGCGGGCGGGGATCGAGGCGCGCGTTTCGGAAAGCTTCGAGACCGCACTCGAACTTGCCGACGGCATCGCTGTTGCCGAATATGCGCAGGAGAAGGACGAGAGCGGCGCGGCCAAAAGGATCGTCTTTTCGTCCAAGTTTGCCTGCCCGGTGTCGGGCTTTACCATCCCCGAGATCGAGCCGCGCCTCTTTTCCTTTAACAATCCTTATGGGGCCTGCCCGCATTGCGGCGGCCTCGGGGCCGAGCAAACCGCCGATCCTTCACTCATCGTTCCCGACCCGAAACTCACGCTTCGAAAAGGCGCGATTGCGCCCTGGGCGCGCTCGTCATCACCCTACTATATGCAGACGCTCGAGGCACTCGCAAAACATTACAAATTCCGCCTCGACACCCGCTTCGAGGCGCTGCCGGAAAGGATCCGCAACATCATCCTTTATGGGTCGGGCGAAGAAGAGGTGCGTTTTACCTATGACGACGGGATGCACAGTTACGATGTTGTAAAGGCTTTCGAGGGGGTCGCCGCGAATCTGGAGCGGCGGTTTCACGCGACCGAAAGCGAATGGGCGCGCGAAGATATTGCCCGGTATATGACCACCACGCCTTGCGGCGTCTGCCATGGCGCGCGGCTGCGTCCCGAGGCGCTCGCCGTCAAGATCAAAGGCTCGGATATTAGCCAATTGACGGCGCTCTCCGTCCTCGAGGCCCGCGCGTGGTTCGCCGCTCTGCCCGCAAAGCTCGATGCGAAGCGTGGCGAAATCGCCCGCCGGATCTTGAAAGAGATTTCCGATAGGCTCACGTTTTTAGCCGATGTCGGCCTCGGCTATCTCACGCTTTCGCGTTCCGCAGGCACGCTCTCCGGTGGCGAGAGCCAGCGTATCAGGCTTGCATCGCAAATCGGATCCGGGCTCACCGGCGTGCTTTACGTGCTCGACGAGCCGTCGATTGGCCTGCACCAGCGCGATAATGGGCGGCTCCTCGACACCTTGCGGCGGCTGCGCGATCTCGGCAACACCGTCATCGTCGTCGAGCACGACGAAGACGCCATCTTGACCGCCGATCATGTCGTCGATTTCGGCCCCGGCGCCGGCATTCACGGCGGCGAAATCGTGGCCCAAGGCACCGCCGCTGAAATCATGGGCAACGCAAACTCCCTCACGG
>JBPYDY010000301.1:0-2855 GCA_051986155.1 Methylocella sp. | reverse complement strand
AGAGAGTTTTATGTCGCGGCCCTGCGCCGCCATCGCCGCCAACGTGAAGCGCAAGGCGTCGGCCCCATAAGTGTCGATGAGTTCCAGCGGGTCGACGACATTGCCCTTCGACTTCGACATCTTGGCGCCCGCCGCGTCGCGCACGAGGGCGTGAATATAGACATCGCGGAAGGGAACATCCTGCATGAAGTGCAGGCCCATCATCATCATCCGCGCGACCCAGAAAAAGATGATGTCGAAGCCGGTGATCAGCACATTTGTCGGATATCGGTTCTTCAGCTCCTTTGTCTCGTCCGGCCAGCCAAGGGTTGAAAAGGGCCAAAGGGCGGAGGAAAACCAGGTGTCGAGGACGTCGTCGTCGTGGCCATCTTCGAGATTGCAAGCACCACTTCTAATTGCTTCTGCAATCGTGCGACCACCCCAAAAAGATATTTCCTCTGAGTCGTGGTCTTTACTTTCGTAATAACTCACAGCCGCTCGTCTAGCCTCTTCCAGGCATGGCTCCACGAACGCGTGTCCGTCCGGCCCGTACCAAGCCGGTATGCGATGACCCCACCACAATTGACGGGAGATGCACCACGGCTGAATATTTTCGAGCCACTGAAAATAAGTCTTTTCCCAGTTTGGCGGCATGAAGCGCGTTTTCCCTACATGCACGGCCGCTAGCGCTGGTTGCGCCAAAGCCTTCGCGTCCACATACCATTGTTCGGTCAGATAAGGCTCGATCACGGTTCCTGATCGATCGCCGTGCGGAACCATATGAGTATGAGGTTCAATCTTTTCGACGAGCCCTTTTTTTTCCAACATTTCTATGATTTTTAAGCGTGCGGCAAAGCGGTCAAGGCCTCGAAGATCTTCCGGAAAGAGGGCAGCAATAGAGTCTTCAAACAATGGCCCGGTTAAGTTAGGTTCAAGGTCCCATTCTTCAATGTGTTGCGGCAATGGCATTCGAGCGCGCTTAACATGAGAAAAATCATCGGCAGCCGATGATTTGATTTTGCCGCTTGGTGTGAAAATATTGATCAGAAGAGTAACAGTTCGAGGTGCATTTTCATCCTCCGGCTCAAACTGCCTAAGTACATCTAGGTTACGCTTCCACACTTCAAAATCGTTGAAGTCATGCGCAGGGGTAATCTTTACCGCGCCGGTACCCTTTTCCGGGTCGGAGTATTCATCACCAATAATCGGGATTAGATTTGAATATACATGCACACCGCTGATGAGCGGCAGGCGAACGTATCTCCCAATTAGGTGTTTGTAGCGTACATCATTTGGATTAACGGCGACAGCCCGATCGCCGAGCATTGTCTCCGGACGGGTCGTCGCAACGGTGATAGGCTCATCCTCGCGACCAAGAATTGGATATCTAAGATAGTAAAGGTGCCCGTTCGGGTCTCGCGCCAAAACCTTGCGCAGGGCCTCGAAGTTCACCGGTTCCCCGCTCTCCTTCGACCATTGAAAGCTACCCCGCTTTTCGACTTGCTTCACTTCAAGGTCGGAGATCGCGGTCTGCAGCTCTGGGTCCCAATTGACGAGGCGCTTGTCTTTATAAATGAGGCCTTGCCGATAGAGCTCGACGAAAACCTTGGTGACGGCGCGGGAAAGCCCCTCGTCCAGGGTAAAGCGCTCGCGCGACCAGTCGCAGGACGCGCCAAGCCTTTTCAGTTGCTCGACGATCGCCCCGCCCGATTGGGCCTTCCATTGCCACACGCGCTCCAAAAATTTTTCCCGGCCAAGGGCATGGCGCCCCGGCTCCTGATTTTCCATGAGCTGCCGCTCGACCACCATTTGCGTAGCAATGCCCGCGTGATCCGTGCCCGGCTGCCAGAGCACGTCCTTGCCGCGCATGCGCTCGAACCGGCACAGAATATCCTGCAAGGTGGTGTTGAGCGCGTGGCCCATATGCAGGGAGCCGGTGACGTTCGGCGGTGGAATGACGACCGTGAAAGGCCCGGCGCCCGTCCGCTCCGGGCGACCGGCGCGAAACGCGCCCGCCTTCTGCCATGCCGCGGCAATACGGCCTTCGACCGCTTTGGGATCGAAAGTCTTGTCCATCATCGCATCAAAGTCTGGCAAAGCCTCTGGCGAGGCGCGTCAAACCAGAGCGATGGCAAACAAGGCGGCAAAATGCAAGCTCGGCGACGCCTGCCCCTCCTCGCGCTTACCTTCGTCCGCGAGGCAAAATTAAAGCCGCGCCGCCCGCCGGCCAGCTATTCGCTGCGCGCGATCCGCTCGATCTCGGCCCTAATCAGGCGCTCCACAATGGCAGGCAAATTGGCGTCTAACCAAGCCTTGAGCATGGGGCGCAGCATCTCGCGGGTGAGATCGATGACCACATCGCCATGCCGGGCAAAGCGGCTTGCCAGCAAAGTTTGAAAGGCCGAGGCCACCGAATTCTCCGCCCCGCTTGAGATGAGCTGGTGCTCCTTGCCGCCGCGGTCGCTTCCGTGTCCCGCAGGCTCCGCATCGTCTGCGACCGGAGCCTCCTTGCGCGCCTCGCCGAGGCTCGCACCGAGCGCTTGATCGTCGGCAACCGGATCGAGGCTAGAATTTCCGTCATAGACGGTTCATTCGGGCCTAAATCGGCCATTTGACCGTCCTTCGAGAGGGGATTGGGTACATTCATGATTTCAATATACCTTTAAACGAGTGAAACGACACCTTCAATACGAACGATAGCCCGAAACTTGCGCGATAGCGAAATTGGACATGGCCGGGGGCGTTGTAGGACGATTGAAGCCAGGCGTGTCAAGAGGGACAAACACCGTCCCAAAACGTAATCAGGCCGCATCGGCCGGCGCCGCCATCCGTTGGTTTGCCGAGCGCTCGAGCAGGATTCCGTCCTTCTATCGAAC
>JBPYDY010000300.1:0-4749 GCA_051986155.1 Methylocella sp. | reverse complement strand
TGTTCCATCCCGAAGGACTCCAGCTGATGCACTATTCGAAAAAATATCACATGTCGCCCATGCCGCATTCCATTTTCTTCGCCGGCGGCTACGCGATTCATGGAACTTATGAGACCGGGTCACTCGGTCGCCCGGCTTCGCATGGCTGCGTTCGGCTCTCTCCTGCCCATGCGGCCATTCTTTACCAAATGGTCCAGGCAGAGGGCGCACGGATCACTATCACGGGCTCGCCCCCAATCAGAATTCACTACGCGGCGGTCCGCCCTGCCCTCGCATATGCACCGCAGCGGCGCGGAGCGGGCACGGTTAGATCCTGGCAAAGAAATCCCCTTGGCAGAACGGAATCGGTTTGGCCCTGGTGGCAGTGAGCGGCCCTCGCTCCGTATCTCTTGGTTAAAGACCGGCTGTTCGTGATCGGGAACAGTCAATGGACTGGATGATTTATGGCGCCAATGGCTACACGGGGGCCTTGATCGCCCGCGAGGCAAAAAGCCGCGGCAAAAGCCCAATTCTCGCGGGCAGAAATGAGCCGGAGATTGCTGCGCTCCACGATGAACTTCAGCTCCCGACGCGGACATTTTCGCTTGGATCGCCAACCGCAATTGCAGAAGCCCTGCGCGGGATCTCGCTGGTCTTGAACTGCGCCGGTCCGTTTTCGAAGACCGCCCTGCCCATGATGCGGGCGTGCATCGCTGCCAAAACGCATTACCTCGACATAACGGGGGAAATCGCCGTCTTCGAAAGCGCGCATGGCCTCGACGCGGAGGCCAAGACGGCAGGCCTTATCCTCTGCCCTGGCGTTGGCTTTGACGTCGTCCCGACCGACTGCGTCGCGCTCATGCTCAAGCGGGCCTTGCCCGAAGCGACGGAACTCGCGCTGGGGTTCACCATGAGCGGCCGGAACATGTCGAAAGGCACGGCCAAGACGCTCGTTGAAGGCTTGGGCAAAAGCGGCAGGGTCCGCCGCGGCGGCCGTCTTGTCGAATTCCCGGTTGGCCGCGGAACGCGGCGCATCGATTTTGGGCGCGGCGAAAGGCTCGCGATGCCGATTCCCTGGGGTGACGTATCTACGGCCTACTACACCACGGGGATTCCAAACATTACGGTGTACACCCCTATTTCGCCGCTTTCCGCCGCGATTTCGCGATTGAACAGCGTGCTCGCGCCGCTTTTCCGTTCGGCCGCGGCACAAAATTGGCTAAAATCGTGGGTCGAGAAAAGCATCAGGGGTCCGGATGCAACGACTCGCAAGGCAAACCGGTGCTGGGTATGGGGCGAGGCAAGAGATGCCGAAGGGCACCGCAAAACCATTCGCATCGCCACCTTGGAGGGTTATTCGCTCACCGTCGTTGCTACGTTGGCCGTGGCAGAACATGTGCTTACCAATGAGGTTCCGGCGGGCTTTTGCACGCCCGCGGCGCTTATGGGCGCGGATTTTGTATTGACCTTGCCTGGCACTTCGATGCTCACTGCTCCCTAACAGGCTGCGTAGAGCGGTCGGCAAGGGAGCAAAACTTTGGCTGCGAGCAAGCGAAGCTGGCGTATGCCAGGCGAGAAGGATCTCGGCCTTCTCACAATCGAAAACCAGGCGGGGCTCTCTGTCAGCCTGCTCCCCAACGGTTGCATTTTCGCGATCGAGCATCGGTGCGAAAACACGACCGTGATGATCAACCAGATTCTTGGTTCTCCGCTCGATGGCGGCATTGGCCGGATTTTTTTGCGCGCGAGCTTAGAAACAACGCCGCTTTGCATCGAAATTGTCGGACCGTGCGCCAACGTCCGGCTAGGCGCGGCCGAAGACTGTTTTGTGTGGGAGGGCGAGGCAGAAGGCATTCGCCATCGCGTGACGCTGTCGCTGCATCCGCGCAAAGCTACCTGGCTTTGGCGCCTCGATGTCACGAACACGGGCAATTCCGCCAAAACTGCCGACGCCATCTTAGTCCAGGATCTTGGGCTCGGCGAGCGCGGTTTTTTGATGAACAGCGAGGCCTATGCCTCACAATATATCGACCACCACATCGCCCGCCACAGCCAATACGGACCGGTCGTGATGAGCCGCCAAAACCTAACTCAGGCCGGGCGAAACCCTTGGGTTGTGCATGGCTGTCTCGAGGGCGCGTACGGCTTTGCGACCGACGGAATCCAGCTGTTCGGCCCGGCCTTTCGCGACACCAACGCGTTTCCGTACCCCTTTGGTTCTGGCCTGCCAAGCGCCAGGCTGCAACATGAACTCGGCTGCGTCGCGATTCAATCCGCGCCTGCAACGCTTTTTCCCGGCGCGCATGCGATTTGGCGGTTTTTTGGCTCCTTCGTTCAAGATCACCCGGAGGCATCGGGCGATGGAGACCTTGCCCGGCTCGATGCTGTAACATGGAATAGCCAAGCGCGTCCGGACATTGCGATGAAAGCGCCCGTCCGGAGCCTTGCTCAGGATGCTCCTCCGGCAACGGCCGGCGTGCTTGAGGCAGATGACCTCGCCGGGCTTTATCCGGAGCGATCGCATGAAGAGAAAGCAGACGGCGCGCTTTACTCTTTCTTTATCCCGGACGAGCCCCACAACCGACATGTCGTGCTGCAAGCCAAAGAGCGCATGGTAGCGCGCCGCCACGGCACGCTTTTGCGATCCGGCCAAGCGATGCTTCCCGATGAAACCACGCTTTGCGCCACTTGCTGGATGCATGGTGTCTTCGCCGCCCAGCTGACCATCGGCAACACCTCGTTTCACAAGCTCTTTTCCGTTTCGCGCGACCCTTACAACATTACCCGCACGAGCGGTCTGCGGATCATGATCGATGCGGGCCGCGGCTGGCAGCTTCTCACCATTCCCTCGGCATTCGAAATGGGACTCTCCGATTGCCGCTGGATCTATCGGCTAGGCGACAACACGATCATCGTGCGCGCCATTGCATCAGGTGAGGACCCGGCGATGCAATGGCGAATCGCCGCCGAAGCCACGCCTTGCCGGTTCCTGATATTTGGGCATTTGGTCGGAGGCGAACGCGAACTCGAGTCCGACAGCTTCGTTGAACTCGACTTAGAGCAAAAGCGCATTTCCTTGCGTCCGGGATCAAATTCGCTTTGGGGACAGCGCTATCCCCATGCGGTCTACCACCTTGTCACAATCAACCCCGAATCAATTGAAGTTATCGGGGGTGATGAATTGCTCTATGCCGATGGGCAGAGCAGCAATGGCGCTTACCTGGCTCTTGGAACGGGCGCCGTGCGCGAATTTTGTTTCGCCGTTACGGGATCGCTCAGCGACCCCAACGCCGCAGACGAGCTCGCGGCAAAATACGAAAAGGGTGTCGAGGACGAGCATATGCTTGCACCGGCGGCAAACTATTGGAGCAAAGTCACGCGCAATTTCCGTATCCAAGGGGGTGGCACGGAAGGCGCAGCGCTTAATACGGCGTTTCCATGGCTTGCGCATAATGCCATGATACATCTCACTGTGCCGCATGGGCTCGAACAATACACGGGCGCTGCGTGGGGAACGCGTGATGTCTGCCAGGGGCCGGTTGAGTTTCTCTTAGCGCTCGAGCATGACGCGGCGGTCAAGGAAATTCTGCGCATCATCTTTGCGCAACAATATGAAACCGAGGGCGATTGGCCGCAGTGGTTCATGCTCGAACCCTATTCCTTCATCCAGGAAAAGGTGAGCCACGGCGACATCATCGTCTGGCCCCTGAAGGCGCTCAACGATTATATCGAGACGACGGGCGACACGGCGTTTTTAGACGAAAAGGTCGCGTGGCGGCGCGAGGACACGTTTGAGCGCACGGCGCGGACGGACACGGTGGCCGACCATATTGCAAAATTATTAGTAACGATACGCGAGCGCTTCATCCCCAACACAAGCCTTATCCGTTATGGCCAGGGCGATTGGAACGATTCGCTCCAGCCCGTGGATCCAAAAATGCACGATTGGATGGTGTCGAGCTGGACGGTCGCGCTACTCTTCCAGCAGCTCAATCGATATGCGGAAGTGCTGCGCCATGCGGGACGAAGCAATGAGTCTCGCGCGGCGGCCGAGCTCGCAGCCGAAATTAGCGCCGATTTCAATCGTTATCTCATCAAGGACGGCACGGTCGCGGGCTATGGCGTGTTCAGCCCAGGGGGTGGGCCGCCCACCCTCTTGCTGCATCCAAGCGACACGCACACGGGCCTCAAATATTCCTTGCTGCCAATGGGGCGAGGAATTATGGGCGGACTGTTCACCCCCGCGCAGGCGGCGCATCATTTGCGGCTAATCCGCGAACATCTCCTCTTCCCTGATGGTGCTCGGCTCATCGACCGGCCGGTTGCTTATCAAGGCGGTCCGCAAACCATCTTTCGCCGTGCCGAGTCTTCTTCTTTCTTCGGGCGGGAAATCGGCCTCATGTATGTCCACGCCCATCTGCGCTACGCCGAGGCGATGGCCGTGCTCGGCGAGGCCGAAGCGGTTTGGGAGGCGCTCTTGCTCGCAAACCCCGTCACGGTAACGGAGCGCCTCGCGCAGGCAGTGCCGCGCCAGCGCAATACTTATTTCAGCAGCTCAGATGCGGCGTTTCCCGACCGTTATGCCGCGAGCCAAGAATGGTCGCGAGTGAAAAAAGGCACGGTTGCCGTGGACGGGGGCTGGAGAGTCTATTCGAGCGGCCCCGGCATTTACGCAAACCTGTTGATCCGCCGTCTGTTGGGACGCGACAGGCGATGGGGCGAACGCTTCACGCGGCCCTTGCTGCCGGTGCGGGCGCAAGACTTGTCGGC
>JBPYDY010000299.1:0-7002 GCA_051986155.1 Methylocella sp. | reverse complement strand
GCGAACGGAGGCAAATAGACTTCATTCAACAGGCGTTCGGATACATCCGCCGAGGCGTAATCCCGCCCGGCCAGGGCTGCGCCATAGGCGCAAAAATGTTTCGCTGTGGCCGCGAGGGCATGAGCGTTCGCAAGCCCTCCGCTAAGGCTAGCGCCCTGGAATCCGCGTATTTTCGCCTCGGCAAACCGCGCACCGACCCATGGGTCCTCGCCTGGGCTCTCGGCGATTCGCCCCCAGCGCGGGTCACGCGCAATATCGATCATCGGCGCGAAGGTCATGGCAACCCCGTCCGCGGCCGCTTCCGCCGCCGCCTCGCTGGCGCTGCGCTGCCACAAAACGGGGTCAAACGTTGCCGCCTCAGCAAGGGGAATCGGAAAAACGGTCCTGTGGCCGTGCAGCACGTCGTTGGCGATGATAAGCGGGACGCCGAGCCTGGTCTTTTCCAGCGCAATTTTTTGCAGCGCATTCACGGCGGGCGCGCCCCACAAGTTGAGGAGGCTCCCGATGCGTCCTGCCCGAATATCCTTCTTGACACCGGCAGCGAGGACCGGCCCGGTGACGGCATGGCCCGCCGCGGCCATCGTGAGCTGGCCGAGTTTTTCCTCAAGCGTCATCGCCGCGAGGAGCTTGTCGATTCTGGTCATGAGCTGCCGGGTCTCGTGATCGTGCCGGGTATCAGCTTTGATCAAGGGCCGCTACAGAAAATGGTCAATTTCTATGAATCGGCCCGAGCGAAGGTGGGAGACGACCGACATTCACCGCGCTTTACGGCATGTCCCTCAGCCCAGTCGAACTGGAGTTTCTGCGAGCGCGGGTCAGCGGAGATCGGACGGGAGCCGCCCTGGAGAGGACCGCCTGGCCTCAAAACACACGGGCAAGATCCACCGCTTGCAAACCTGAACTCCGTATGATCCTGCGTCGTCCGGCCCCTAGCGGTTCTTGCTTCTGGGCGCGCGTCCCCAATTTGTTCGGATATGATGGCGCGGCAAGAAATGCTACGAGGACCAGATGGACGAGCAAATAGGACAACGGCTCAGGATTCACGCCAAAGGGGCGGAGAAAGACCAACTCGCCCCGCAAGTTTGGATGATGATAAAGACGTTTTGGCATTCGCCTGGGCGCAACGACCTGTTCTCGCTCGGTACCGGAATCGGCATCGTCGTCTCGCTGACCGCCTATACCCAAATCAAACTCAACGACTGGAATAAGCCTTTTTACGACGCGCTGTCGCTCAAGGATTTTGCAGAATTTCTGTACCAGCTCTTGGTCTTTGCCGAGCTCGCTGGCGCCTTGCTGGCCTTGAACGTTGCCCAGGCATGGCTTCGCGAAATGACCAAGCTAAAGCTGCGCAAAGGGCTAACGCATGATCTCTTCGATCAGTGGCTCGTACCCAAGCGCGCGTTCCGGCTTTCGACTGCTGGCGAGATCGGCGAGAACCCCGATCAGCGCATCCATGAGGACGCCCGCCACCTTGTGGAGCTTTCGACCGACCTTGGCATTGGTCTGTTTCAGGCTACGCTTCTTCTCGCGAGCTTCATAACCGTGCTGTGGGCGGTCTCAGAAAGCATAACCTTCACGATCTTCGGGTTGAGCTTCGGCTTTCCGGGCTACATGGTCTGGTTCGCGCTTATTTACGCGGGCATAGCGTCTTTTGCCAGCTGGCGGGTCGGCCGGCCGCTCATTCCGCTCAACACCCACCGCTATGCGCGCGAGGCGGAATTGCGCACTTCGCTCGTGCGGGTCAACGAACGCACCGAGGCGATCGCGCTATATGGCGGCGAAGTCGATGAAAAGCAGTACCTCAGCCGCGAGTTCGAACGCGTCCTCTCGGTCATGCGGCGGCTCGTCAGCGGGATCACAAGGCTTACCTGGGTGACCGCGGGCTATGGATGGTTTGCGATCGTCGCCCCGTTTATTGTCGCCGCGCCCGGATATTTTGCCGGCAGCATGTCTCTTGGCGGCCTCATGGTGGCGGTCGGGGCCTTCAACCAGGTGCAACAGGCCTTGCGCTGGTATGTCGATAATTTTAGCCTGATTGCCGATTGGCGTGCCACCTTGCTGCGGGTTGCGAGCTTCCGCCTGGCACTGATCGACACGGATAGGCTTGGAGACGAGCGAGGCCGGATTGCGCTTGTGCCAACCGAGGATGAGCGGATCCTATTTGACGACGTCGCCATCGCCTTGCCTTCGGGTTGCTCGCGTCTAAGCGAGAAGCATGCCCTGATCGGTCCCGGGGAGCGGGTCTTGATCATCGGCAAACAAAGCGGCGGCAAGACAAGTTTCTTTAGCGCGATCGCGGGCCTTTGGCCCTGGGGCGACGGCCGCATCGTGCTGCCGCCGGCGCAATCCATGATGTTCTTGTCCAAACAGGACTATGTCCCGCCTGGCTCGCTTCGGGGTGCGCTTGCCTATCCGGCGCAGCCATCCCGATTCACGAGCGAGGAATATAAGTCTGCGCTGGATAGGCTGGAGCTCGCCGATCTGGAGCCGAGGCTTGATCGCATCGCCCGCTGGGAGAGGGAGTTGTCCTACGAGGACCAGCAGAAGCTTGCCTTTGCTCGGCTGTTATTGCACAAGCCGCGCTGGATTGTGCTCGATGAGGCTTTGGACCACCTTGACGAGGATACGCGCCGATTGGTCCTCGATATTTTCAACCAGGAACTGACCGCGGCAGCGATCATCAATATTGGTCAGGCAGACATGCTTGGCGGCTTTTTCAAGCGCATTCTTCATCTCGTTCAAGACCCGGAAGGGCAAAGCCTGGCACCTAGCCGTATTCCGCCGCATGCGCGGCCGGGTGCGAGGCAAAGGGTTCCCGCCGATTGAACGCCGAAGCTAGGATTGCTCCAGCATGCAGGCACCAGAGAAACCTCCGCCCTTGATCGACAGATCCAGGGATGTGCCGGACGAGGCGCTGATCGACCTCGTCCAGTGCCAGACCTTCCGTTATTTTTGGGAAGGAGCGCATCCCGCCTGCGGGCTTGCCCGGGATCGCGCGGGCCTCGAACACGATCCCGAAGACGACCTCGTCGGCACGGGCGGCTCCGGCTTCGCGGTCATGGCGATCATTGCCGCCGTGGAGCGCGGCTGGGTCACCCGCGATGAGGCGGTGGATCGCCTGGGCCTCATCCTGAGCTTTTTGGCGAGAGCGCCCTGCTATCATGGTCTTTTCCCGCACTACATGAATGGCCGGACGGGGGCGCCAATCAGATTTGGACGCAAGGACGACGGCTCGGATATCGTTGAGTCTTCGTTTCTGTTCCAAGGGCTAATCTGCGCCCGTCAATATTTCGATCGCGACTGCGCCGCGGAAAAGAGCATTCGCGACCGCATTACCTGGCTTTGGCTCGATGCCGAATGGAATTGGCATACCCGCGATGGCCGGCACGTCCTAACCTGGCATTGGAGCCCCAACAACGGCTTCAGCCTCGACCACGAAATAAGAGGGTGGAACGAGTGCCTCATCACTTACGTGCTCGCGGCCGCCTCGCCGCGATTTGCGATCGACCCTCGTGTGTATCATGATGGCTTTGCGCAAAGCCGCACATTCCTCAACCGCCGCCGCTATTACGACATCGATCTGCCGCTTGGCCCGGAATTTGGCGGGCCTTTGTATTTCAGC
The DNA here is from genome assembly GCA_051986155.1 of Methylocella sp. Taxonomy (GTDB): domain Bacteria; phylum Pseudomonadota; class Alphaproteobacteria; order Rhizobiales; family Beijerinckiaceae; genus Methylocapsa. Next base: position 3,380 of record JBPYDY010000299.1, on the reverse strand, counting down.
CATTATTCATTCTGCGGTCTTGATCCGCGCGGCCTCAAGGATGGCTACGCGTCCTACTTCGAGCAAAACGTCCACCACACCTTGGTTAATTATGAGCATTGCGTCCGCAATCCTCACGGCCACAAGGGCTTCGGGCCAGATTGCTGGGGTTTGACGGCGAGCGATGACCCGGAAGGCTATGCCGAGCATGCGCCCGATAATGACAACGGCGTTATCTCTCCGACGGCGGCGCTTTCAAGCTTTCCTTACGCGCCCGAGCAGGCGATGCGTGCGCTTCGATATTTTTTCACGGTGCTTGGCCGGAAGATTTGGGGCCGCTTTGGCTTCACCGACGCCTTCAGCGAGTCGCGCGGCTGGTATGCGAAATCTTATCTTGCCATCGACCAAGGGCCGGCCGTAATCATGATTGAGAACCACCGGAGCGGGCTTCTGTGGAAGCTCTTTATGTCCGACCCCGATGTTAAGAGCGGTCTCGCGCGGCTTGGCTTTTTGAGCCCGCATTTGAGTTAGGAACGAAGAATATGTCAACGGCCGGAGCGGCCGGCGCAAGCATTCCGGCGCCAAACGGCAAGGAGACCTTGGCCGCTTGGATCGAGCGGCAATGTGCGGTTTCTGCATCCTTGATGCTTGCCGCGATCTCCGCAACCCACCTTGTTAAGGAGCGGCGAGGATTTGGCCAAACGATCCAGCCCGCGCGCGGCTCTATTCTTGCCTCGATAGCGATCGGTTCCTGGGACCCGGACCCCGATTATTTCTTCCACTGGCAGCGCGATTCGGCGGTTGTCGTGGATGCGCTGCGCCATTTGATCCGTGACGAAGCGCATTCCGAAGTGGGGATGCTGCATTGCAAGGAATTTCTCGCCTTAAGCGACGCACTTAATGAGCTCGATGGCGGCGCGTTTCTTAAACAAGCAGCGGATTTCCGCAAAAATGTCGAGCCTTTTTTCTTGCAGTATGTCCGAGACGACAGTGATCTCTCGCATATTCACGGAGACCGGGTCCTTGGTGAGCCGCGGTTTAATCCCGATGCATCGCTCGATATTTCCAAATGGAACCGCCCGCAACACGATGGCCCCGCGTTACGCGCGCTGGCTCTAATGCGCCTTTGGGCACAGGATGTGATGGACGCGGCGGACCGGGTCTTGATGCGCAAGCTCATTCTGACCGATCTCGGTTTCCTCGCCCGCCGTTGGCGTGAGCCCTCCTTCGATATTTGGGAGGAAGAGCTTGGCGCGCATTACACCACCTTGCTCCTGCAATTCGCGGCGCTCGAGGATGGTGCGCTGTGGGCCGGGCGGGCCGACGTTGCGGCTTTGGAATTTGCGCAAACCTGCCACATGGCGTCGAAAGAGATCGCGGCCGCCCTCGATGAATTCTGGTCTCCGGTCAAAGGTTATTATCTGAGCCGCCGCAGCGTCGAAAGTGGCGTCCCCGGAAAAGATCTCGATTTCGCGGTCGTGCTCGGCGTCGTCCATGCGGCGCGAACTGCGGGAGCGCATAGCGTTTTGGATGTAAAGGTCATGGCGACACTGTCGCGGCTCGAAGAGCTCTTCGATGCGTGCTACCCCATCAACTTTATGCGGCCGGATAACCGCGGGCCCGCGATGGGGCGCTACGCGGGCGACACTTATTTCAGCGGCGGGGCTTATTATTTTTCGACGCTCGGAGCGGCGGAGTTTTATTACGCGCTCGCCGAAGCGATGGCGTCGGGAGCGGCCCTTCCCGTGGCGGCCGAGAACGAGGAATTTTTGCTTCGGCTGGGCTTGTCAAAGACGCGCTCCGGTCTTTCGTCGCAAATGCAACGGGAGCATTTCGAAATTCTGCTCAACCGCGGCGACCAATTCATGGCAACAGTGGCAGCCTTTACCCCCCCTTCGGGCGAGCTCTCGGAGCAATTCGATCAGAAAACCGGCGCCCAGACCTCGGCGAAGACTCTGACTTGGAGCCATGCGGCGTTTATCTCCGCGGCAGCCCGCCGCAAGGCTGCGCTTCGAATCGCAAGCTCTATGCCTTTGGGATCTTTTGGGCCTAGGTGATCGACAAGCTCGAATTCTTGATTGCGCTTGCCCGCGAGCGCAATTTTAGCCGCGCCGCCGAAAGCTGCGGGGTGACCCAGCCGACCCTATCGGCGGGCATCAAGCAGCTCGAGGACACATTGGGCGTGCTGCTCGTCAATCGCAGCTCGCGCTTTTACGGGCTCACCGCGGAAGGCGAGCGCGTGCTCGAATGGGCGCGGCGGATCGTCAGCGATGCAAGGACCATGCGTCAGGATGTTCAGGCATCGAAGACGGCGTTTACGGGGCATTTGACGCTCGCCGCCGTGCCGACCGCACTTCCGATGGCGGCGGAGCTCACCGCCCCCTTTCAAATCAAACATCCCGGCGTGCGTTTCACAATCCTTTCCTGCACCTCCCGGGAGATCATCGCTATGCTCGACGACTTCCAAATCGATGCGGGGCTAACCTATCTCGACAACGAGCCGCTCGGCCAGCTGAACAGGGTGCCTATTTACCGCGAGCGATACAGTCTCTTGACCTGCGCCGGTAACCCGCTCGCCGACCGGACGGAGGTGACCTGGTCCGACGTGAGCCGCATTCCTCTTTGCCTGTTGACCCCGGACATGCAAAACCGCCGAATTGTCGACCGGCTGCTGGCAAAATCCGCGGCTCCTCCCCCGGTCGAATCGAACTCTATGGTGGTTTTGTTTTCGCATGTGAGGCTCGGGCGTTACGCCTGCATCATTCCGGAGAAGCTCGCCCAGCTGCTCGGGGCGAGCGAACCGCTGCGAGCAATTCCCATTGGCGCGCCTAGGGAGCTTCATACGATCGGCCTCGTTTCACCGCTACGGGAGCCGATTCCCCCTTTGACAAAGGCGCTCGTCGAGGAAGCAGCCAGGCTGACCGGCCGGGCGAAGCCAGGACTCCGGCACAACCCTCATCGATAGGCGGGTCTGCCAATAGAAAATCCCTATAGGTTTACGAGACTAGCTTATTGATCTTTGGCGGTCAAAGGGCCATAACTGAAATGACCGCACAGAATGAATGGGGAAGCTATGCCCAAGGCCTCCGCCTGGAACGCCGAACGGGCGCGGGAGATTATCGCCGAGCATATTGGACTCGAAGGGCCCATGCTCCCGATTCTGCATGGGCTGCTGGAAGAATTTGGCTGCGTCAGCAAGGAGGCCGTCCCGCTTATCGCTGACGCCCTCAATCTCACCCGCGCCGAAGTGCATGGGACTATAACCTTCTACCATGATTTTCGCAGCGAGCCTTGCGGATCGCATCTCCTGCAGCTTTGCCGCGGCGAAGCCTGCCAGAGCATGGGAAGCGAAGAGCTGGCCGCTAAGATCCTAAACAAGCTTGGCCTTGCCTGGAAGGGCA
>JBPYDY010000298.1:0-4192 GCA_051986155.1 Methylocella sp. | reverse complement strand
GGACCTTCGATTTGGCGCCCGTGGCCAGTCGCATTCAACATCGAGATAGCCCACCGCGCTCAATTCAACGCCGCCGCCATCGCGGCGTTCGCCACAGCCATCTTGTCGAGATTCGCGCGAAGCTCCGCAATCTGCCACTCCAGCCGATCGAGCACCGCCTCACGGGCCTGCTCGCGGGCTTTCGCCCGCCTCGGTGCTGCGACTGAGGCCTACGGCCTCCCACGGGCGCTCTGCGGGCTTCCTGGAGCCTATGCCATGCGCGGCCAGCTGAAGGTCATTCCCCGCAGCCGCTCCATCGCATAGAATGGCCAAATGGCATAGCGCGGCGGAGTTAGGACGCCAAATGGGCTCTGACCACAAAAAACCCGATGGCAACATTGAAATCCCGCGCGAGGTCCTAGCGCCGGGCGAGCGAAAGGAAACAGTTCTTCCGAAAATTGCCGAAAAGGCCGACGATCTCGAAGAGATCAAGAAAGCGGTCGAGGACGCCGCCTCGGTCAGCGGCGGGCTGTGGCTTTCCTATCTCTTCGTCCTCTCCTATGTCGCTATCGCGGCAGGCGCCATCACCCATGAAGATCTCTTGCTGGAGCGTGCCGTCAAGCTGCCCTTCCTCAATGTCGAGCTACCACTGCTGGCCTTTTTTGCGCTGGCGCCCTTTGTGCTCCTCATCACCCACATCCATGCGCTCATGCATTTCAGAATGCTCGGCAAAAAGGCCACGCGTTTCCACAATGAGCTGCGCAGCCAGTTTCCCGATCGCGGCACGGCGCCCGCCGGCACCAACAAGGAAATCCGCGACAAAAAGCGCTGGCTCCTGCCGAGCAATATTTTTGTCCAAACCCTCGCCGGCCCGCCCGAACTTCGCACCGGTTTCTTTGGTGTAATGCTGAAGATCATCGCCCTGACAACACTGGTCGCCTTTCCGGTTCTCGTGCTGCTCTTGTTGCAGATTCAATTTCTGCCCTTTCACGATGTCAGGATCACTTGGGCCCAGCGAGGCGCGCTTTTCCTCGACCTCGTCCTTTTGTGGCCACTACGGCCGCCGATCCTCGCGGATCTGAGCGCCGAAAGTTCTGGGCGCGCGCAGCTTTTCAGCCGGATTCTCCGGGGCTTCGGCCTCGCCATCGCTTTCGTGATGAGCCTCGCGGCAATCTGGTTTTCCTTTGTCGTTGCGACGGTACCCGGCGAATGGCGATCCTTCCCGCTCTCCTACGTGGCCGCGATTGAACCGAAGACGCTCACCAATACGGTATTTGGCACGGTCTGGCCAACCAACACGCTGCATCTTCAGGGGTTCGACATCTACGAAGCGCTCAAGGTCGACGATCCAAAGAAGCTGGAATGGAAGGATTATATATTCGATCTTCATAGCCGGCAGCTCGGACACGCGATTCTGGATCGGGCCAGGCTTGGCAAAGTGAAGTTGAAGGACGCCAATCTCGAAGACGCGTCGCTCTTGGGGGCGGAGCTTCAGGGCGCGTCGCTCGCTGGGGCGCAGCTCCCGGGCGCGTCGCTCGGTGGGGCGCAACTTCGGGGCGCGTCGCTCGCTGGGGCGCAGCTCCAGGGCGCGTCGCTCGATGGGGCGGCTGTAAACACGGCCGACTTTTTGGAAGCCTTGCTATGGCGCACGACCTGGGGAGAAATTGACCGAGCAAGAATTGGAGAAATCCGGCTTACGATAGAGGACAGGACGTGGAGCCCCGTCTGGGAGAAGGACCCCCCTTCTAATCCCCGCCCGTGGAACGCCGAGGCCTATCGCCGGCTTCGGGACTCGATGAATACAATCTCCGACGAACATATGCGGGATAAGGCGTTGAAGCGGATCGAAACTCTCAACTGCAGCAAGACCGGCGAGGTTGTGGCCTCATGCAATCCTGCCGCCGACCCGCCGCCTAAGGTTTGGTACTGGCAAAAGACGCTCGCCGCGGCCAGTGTCGATGACACGGCTTATGCAAAAGCGCTCGCGAAGGAGCTGCGGGGCCTCGTCTGTGCCAACGACACCAACGCAATTTACATTTTGCGTGGCATTATGCGGACGCTGCCACCTGGGCCGCTTGCCGCGACCGGTCCCGAAGCCTCCGCGCTCGTGAAGTCTGTGATGGGCAACGACAAGGACAAGCCTTGTCCGGCATCCGCTGCGCTGACCGATGACGACAAAGCGAGGCTGCTGGAAATCAGGCAAGACGCCGAGAAATAATTCGCGCCTCCGCCGTCCTCGAAGAGAGACAAATAAACGGGCAGCTGTCTCCTCGCACGCAAGCCTTCGCGCTGGCGCGTCATATTACCCAATCTTTCATGGCAGAAGCCATCCGCCTGGTTTTTCCGACAACAGAGCGATTTGGATTTTGGTCAACGGAATCGAAGGGCATGTTTTTGTCCTACGCCATTAGACGTCACTAAGCGCCGATTCCGGTCATTTTGCGAACGGTAGCGCTCAATTCAATTCAGCCGCAATCATCGCGTTGCCGCAGCAATCTTTTCAAGATTCGCGCGCAGCTCTGCAAGCTGCCACTGCAGTCTATCAAGCACCGCCTCACGTGCGGCCACAGACGCCTGCTCACGGGCTTTGGCCCGGCTGCGGCTACTGCCCAAAGCCAGCCACGGCCTTTGCGCGGGCTTGCGCGGGCCTATGCCATGCGCGCGGCGCCCGCGCTCGGAGCGAAGCCGGGCGCGCTGGCGGGCAGCAGCGCCTCGCTCGGCATGGGTGCGCTGCGCAGAAGGCACACAGGTTCCTTGATTTTTCCTAGCCGTGGAAAGGTTCGGCGTTCACCCGACCCGAAATTTTATAAGGGCTCGGAAGACGTTAGGGCAAAGACGAGATATGCAAGAATGGCGATCAGCAGGACCGTGTCGACAAAGATGGAAAATAGCATGTGTAACCCCTCTCAATTTGCTTTACTCGCGCGAACAAAACCTAGTTTTGTTGCGAATTCCTACCATCGATTCATCGCAGATTGTGCGCGGCGCGATTGTCTTTTGCCGAATCTCTACTGCATGAAAAGGTACTTTGGCCGCGGACAACGGTGCTTGTTCTCATCGCAGGCTTGCGCGGGACAGTGCTGCCAAGGCCCGGCCAGACGCCGGTTAACATTCGCTGAGTTTGCATTGCGTGTGTGGGAGCGTAGATGGGGAGCATGTTTAACTACGCAAGTCCCAAAAATTTTTCTGCCGAGTTCTGATCCCTCTGTCGGTGCTGCTGGCAGTGCTGCTTTTCGTCGCAGGCTCTATCTCGCATAGTTTGTCGCCCCGCCGGATTATCAGCAAGGTCGCGCCGGGTGGACTGCCCAGGCCATCCAGCAATAAGCGTACGGCTCGATCGCGTCCATTGCTTCTATGGCGGCAATGCGATCATAGGGGGAGGCTTGCTGCTCGCGCTCGGTATTGCTCTTGCGGCCATCTGGACGGTACCCTTCAGAACGCAGAGCCTTGAATGGTCGAACGGCGCGAACGAACGCGAACCTTGGCCGCGAGAGCACGCGGCCCTTCTTGTCCACTGCTTGACTTTTGAAACTCCCGGCCAATGTGGACCTTGCGGGGCATAAGCGCCCCGCCAAAGCACCTACTGAGAGGTGCTAAAGAGGGGCCCCTGGTCTTGGCTCTGATGGGCCAGGGGCACGCCCCCCGGCATTCCGGGCAATTCGCGATAATGCCGGCTGCGCTCTGCCCGTCGCGCACCCGAATGCCGGCATATTGTGGCTCAAATAACAAAGAGCCGCGGCGGAGAGGAACCGCGGCTCTACAACATGCATTCGGTAGCCAGACCCCGCGGCGGGAGGAACCGCATTCTGGTGCTACCTCCGATCATGATTCGGTGGGTAAATCCAAAGTGTGGCCTTCTTAAGATGGCAGCGCGCATCCCGCATAGCGTCTTACGATGCATGATCATGGCCTGTAATCATCGCATGATCATGGCCTGTAATCATCCAACCTGCTCAACTACCAGGCTCCCCTGTGGCAAGGTCTTTACCAAGCCTTGAGCGGGCACCGAAGGATCAAGCCAATCGGTCCAGTCAGTGCGGTCGAGAATGACGATCTGGCGGTCATGGTAGGGTGCCGTTACGTCGTCTTTCAGATGGCCGAGGTCGCCATTCCCCGGCAAATGTTCCAGGAGATTTTGCGGCTGATCGCCGAACTGCGGCCGAAGCCGCCGCCCGCGCCAGCATGAGATGGCCGATGCTCATCCGTTCACGAG
>JBPYDY010000297.1:0-3761 GCA_051986155.1 Methylocella sp. | reverse complement strand
ACGATGCTTTCAGCATCGTGGCCTGCGACGGAGGCAAGAAAGCCCGGTCTCCGGGAAGAGCGCGAAGGAAACCGTTAAAACCATTGCGCAGGAAACGCCGGACTGTAACGGCCAACCTGTGGTGACTTTGCTCGTGTGCTTCTCTCATTTTGCACGCGAGGCTACGGGTGCGGCGACGCATCCGGCGTTTCCTGCGCCCTCCTCTTCCTGAGGGTAATGAGGCATTCAACCCGGGCGCATCGTGTCGCGGGGCCGCGAAGGCGTGTAGCCACGAACCGGGAAATTGAATTGTTCAACCAGACCCATTTGTCGTCCCTGCGAAAGCAGGGACCTCCGCGTGAGCGCAGTTGCGCTCATCGCGAACCACCGATGCAAATTACCGCGAAAATCGCCAATCTTTGCGCGCGAAGCAGGAGCCACGGCGTATGGGTTCCCGCGTCCGCGGGGACGACCAGAGGACGCATTCATCGCCGAGTGGCTGTTTGAAAATTGAATTCTCGACGCGCGCAATGCAATATCCAGCCGCGCGCAGCGCAGCTGGATCAATGGAGACATAAGCTGATCGACGATTTGCGGCCAACGCACCGGAGAAAGAGCGGCAAGCTCTGTCGCACTTTAAAAATGCCGAACTAGGATTTGCTCTTTCCGCAATCTTTTCCCGGCGCGCGGATCAACGACGCCAGCTTGGCCTCTTCCGCGGCAAGCAGTTGAACAATCTGCTGTCGCGTCAATTCATTTTGCTCTTCGAGCAGTTTGCGACGGAAGTGCTCGATGTTCATTTGCGCAACATACACGCCTTGGTCCATGGCGACCTGCCTCCGCCAGCCGGGACATGAAATTGTGATCCTCCATATCGGGAAAAGCAAGCAAACTCATTTGCGATAAAAAAGATTCCGCTTTGTGACAATGCAACGACGATTGCAATTCCGGGCATTTCCCACGGACGAGAAATGTTCTTGGGTCACATCGGCTGAGGACGGAAGGTATGAAAATAGGGCGTAAGCGTTTTCGGGTGGGCGGCGGAAGCAAAACGCAAACGCGGGTGAAAATTTTTGCAAGCCTGCGCGTGGCCTTGACGACTAAATCACCTTCGCCCCATCCACCAACCTGCCGCAATCAGCACCACGCCCGCCGCCGCGGCGACGATGCCGTGCTTGGCATGGATGCGTGTGACACCAACCTCATGTCCCGGCAAGAAAGACGGCAAATGATCGGCGGGCATCGTGAAATAAACGCCGGCCACGACCAGCAAAATCACGCCGAGAAGGATAAGAATGAGCTTCATGGAGATCCTCGTTTTCGATCCTGGAGTATCGGCCGCTCAAGCCGGCGGCCTCATTCGTCGCTGCAGCTTGAACCAGATTCAGCCGCCTTTGTTAATGGGCAGATATCGGTCTGGCCCTTGCCTCGTCCTTTCCCGCACCTAACTCTTGGAAAGGAAACCCGAGACTCGACATGAACGACGTCGTCAACAACAAGGGGCATCACCGCTACGAACTCAAGGTGGATGGTCACCTCGCTGCGACCTACTACAAGTTATCGGGCGATGCCATCACTTTCGTCCACACTGAAGTGCCGCAAGAACTCGGCGGCAAGGGTATTGGGTCGAAGCTCGTGAAAGGCGCGCTCGACCAGGTGCGAAGCCAAGGCCTGAAGGTGATTGCGGAGTGTCCGTTCGTGAAAGGCTACATCGACAAGCATCCGGAATATTCCGACCTTCTCAAGAGCGCTTGATCAGGGCGCCTGGCATGAAGGAGGTCCGGGACAACAAGGCGCAAAGCCGTTTCGAGCTGGATGTCGACGGCGGAATTGCGTTTGCCAATTATCGGCTCGCGCCGTCGGCCGTCATCATTACCCACACCGAGACGCCGCGCGCCTTGCGCCGGCGCGGAATCGCCTCAGAGCTGGTGGCCGGAGCGCTCGAATTGATCCGCGCCGACGGGCGCAAGGTCATCGCCGGCTGCAGCTTCGTCGCGGATTATTTGCGCAAGCACCCGGAACAGAATGATATCGTCGGCTAATCAGACGATCCGGATCGACATGTCGGGCAAACCGTCGAGCTTGCATAACAGCACATCGCCCTTCACGACGGGCCCGACATTTTCGGGCGTCCCCGAATAAATGATGTCGCCGGCCTTGAGCTCGAAAGCTTCCGACAGTTTGGCGATCTGCTCGGCGACGCTCCAGATCATCTTGTCGAGATCGGAGGCCTGCCGCACCGTGCCGTTGACCGAAAGCGAGATGGCGCCTTTGGTCAGATGCCCGGTCTTTGCCGCGGGATGGATCGGGCCGATCACTGCGGCGTGGTCGAAGCTCTTGCCGATCTCCCAGGGCTTCTTCTCGGCCGCCATGCCGTTCTGCAGATCGCGTCGCGTCATATCGAGGCCGAGCGCATAGCCATAGACATGATCGAGGGCCTTCTCAGCCGATATGTTAGTGCCGCCGGATTTGAGCGCCGCTACCAGCTCAACCTCGTGATGATAGTTTTTGGTGAGCGAAGGATACGGGTGATCCGCCACCTCGCCGGTTGCGACGTATTGAATCGCGTCCGTCGGCTTCTGAAAGAAGAAGGGTGGTTCGCGGGTCGGGTCGGAGCCCCGCTCGATCGCGTGCGCGGCATAGTTGCGCCCGATGCAATAGATGCGGCGCACGGGGAATATGCCTTTCTCGCCGGCGATCGGAATTGTCACCGCCGGAACGTCGAAGATCGGCTTCGCCGCCGATTGTGCCTGTGCCGAACTCCCTGATGTCGCGGTCCCCGCCAAAGCCAGCGCGCCGGTGGCGAGAACGGTCCTGCGGTCGAGGGTTTCCATTGGCGCGCTCCGGGTTGCTGCGACTGGCGAGGTATCTAGCGCCGGCATTGACGCCGGGCAAGTCAGCCGTCGATGCCAGGCCACAGCGGAGTATAAAAAAGGCCCGCATCGGTGCGGGCCTTTTTTTGTTCAAGAAAAATCCGTCACCATTTGACGTCGGCGGGCAATTTGCCGCCGTTTGCAGCGAGCTTTGCCATGACCTGCTTGTGCAGCCAGACATTCATGTGTGCGGAATCATTGGTATCGCCGGTGTAGCCAAGTTCTTTGGCCAGTTCCTTTCGCGCGGCGAGGCTGGAATCGATATCGAGCGCCTTCATCAGATCGACGATGGATGTGCGCCATTGCAGTTTTTCCTTCTTGGCGGCCACGGCCTTGTCCAGGATTGGCGCAACATCTACGGTTTGTTTCGGCGTGGTCGAAGCGCTCGCAGATCCAGCGGCGGTTCCAGCCGATCCGGAGGCAGCACCCGCGGTGCCGCCGCTGGCGGAAGTTGCATCAGCCTTGGCGCCAAGAATCGCGCTCATGATTTTTCCGAAAATACTCATCACTTCCTCCTGTAGAATTTTTCTCCCAATAGAGTCCGGCGGCACGGCGCGGATCGCCAAATGGCGATCCCCTTCCGCTTCGCCCACCAATGCAAGCAAACCCTGCGAGCTTAGCTTAACTTGGGCATAATGGCGGCGACTTGGCGCTCGCGTCTGGCGTGCCGGAACCAGCTCGCACTCACTCAAGCGTGAGCGACAGTGAGGGCAAATCAGAGTACGCTTGCTGCAAAGTTCGCGACAGGGCCAGTATCCTCTACCTGTCTCACGCGTCTGGCCTGATCGCGATCGTTTTTGCCGACGACCTGCGCTGCCGTCACCGGCGCGAAAGGTCCCTTACGTCAAGGGAGATAGCGACCATGGCCACACCCTTTCCCGGCAACGCCGCGCCAGTGGCTCAGCCCGC
>JBPYDY010000296.1:0-2700 GCA_051986155.1 Methylocella sp. | reverse complement strand
GGGCTGCATACCTTTTTCGCGCATCCCCTTTTGTTGAGACTCAGGCGGCTGGTTCGACTCGAGCGCAGCCGGTGACTGTTTCTATCTTGAGCATGTGCCGGGAAAGACAGCACGCCTAGTGCCGCTGCCGCGACAGTTGTTAAAAGCATCGATCGCATGGCGTTCTCCTCGGATTTGTAAGTCCGTGCGCCAAAACGCGACGTTGGTTCGATAGTTCCAATTCCATTTTAGGGGACGGTTGCAGCATCACCTGGCCAAGGCTGCGCGTTCCCTCGCGGCGCATTCAGGCCGCCCTTAAGCAACCAGCTGCACATATGGAAACTGCGCTCATCCGCCAATCACGGCCGGCGTGCGTACCGGCATGTGCAACCTGGACTTTGCGAAGTTCTCACGGCTTTGTGAGCGGTTCTTAGGAACCACGTTCGCGCGAAATTGATTGCAGACATGGGATTCATTCTAACGGAAGCAGCATGCACGCAAATCAGGAACTTTGGCGCGGCAGCGGCGCTTGCGGGATTGTTTGCATTGCCGCCTACGGCGCAGGCGGAGAGCGTGCCCGCAGGCGCCGAGCGCGGTGCAGAAGAGGAAAAGCGTTCCCGTGAAAGGAAATGACCACGATGGGAACAGTTATTGTCTCGGGAACCCTTTACGATGCGCCTTTAAGCAGAACATTGAAAAATGGCGAGCAATGCGTGACGGCGACAATCGAAAGCAAAGAATCCAAGTACGGTAACCGCACGCGATTTTGGCATATAGCTGCGTTCAGCGAAACGGTCCAGTCTGCCTTGATGCATTTCTCCCATGGCGACACGGTGTTCGTGCAAGGAACGCTCAAGGCCGATATTCAAGACTGGAACGGCGAACTGGCGCTTTCGTTTGGGGTCATTGCCGAGCGCATTCTGACAGCGCAGCCGCGAGGCCGGAGCCGCGCTCAGAGCTGACGGATTGGACCCCAATCCTGACGGCACATTCGGCAGGGGAGAATTAAAACGATAAGGCCACGAATTGCGCCTTCGTTGAACTACAAGGTGCGTCAGCTCGATTGACCTTTCGGCCCTGCGAGACATCCGGCTACGATTCCCACAGGACCGGACAAAACCCGGCTCACAAATGGATCGCGCGTTTGTCGACGGCGAGCGCGGCCTCGCGCACCGCTTCGGAAAGCGTCGGATGGGCGTGGCAGATGCGGGCCAGATCCTCCGAAGAGCCGCCGAATTCCATGAGCACGCAGGCCTCGGCGACCTGCTCGGCTGCCCCGGCTCCGACGATGTGAACGCCGAGCACTCGGTCGGTTGCCGTATCGGCGAGGATTTTCACAAAACCCTCGGGATGGCGCATCGCTCTTGCCCTGCCGTTGGCGGTGAAAGGAAACTTACCTGCTCTGTACGCAATGCCATTGACCTGCAGCTCCTCTTCGGTCGCGCCCGCCCAAGCAACCTCGGGCATGGTGTAGACGACGGAAGGAATGGCCTCGTAGTTCACGTGTCCGCGCTGCCCGGCGATCATCTCGGCAAGCATCATTCCCTCGTCTTCGGCCTTATGGGCGAGCATCAGGCCGCGCACGGCGTCGCCGATGGCGTAAATTCCGGCGACGTTGGTCGCAAAATGATCGTCAATCACGACGCGGCCATTTTCCATGGCAACGCCAACCGCTTCGAGGCCGAGGCCTTCGGTAAAAGGCCGCCTGCCAATGGCGACCAGAACGGCGTCCGCTGGAATCGCAAGGCGTTCTCCGCCGCGCGTGGGAGCGACGGTGACATTAACGCCCGAGAGGGCCTTCTCGACTGCGGTCACTTTGTGGCCGAGCTTGAAGACAAAACCTTGCTTTTCGAGAATGCGCTGAAATTGTTTGGCAACCTCGCCATCCGCGCCGGCAAGAATCCGGTCGAAGAATTCGACGACCGTTACTTGGGCGCCAAGTCGCGCCCACACCGAGCCGAGTTCGAGGCCGATGATTCCGGCTCCGGCAATAACGAGCTTTTCGGGCACTTTCTCGAAGGATAAAGCGCCCGTCGAAGTGACGACGGTTTTCTCGTTGATCGCAACACCCGGAAGCGCCGCGGCTTCGGAGCCCGTGGCAATGACAATATGCTTGGTTTCAAGCCTTTGGCGCGAACCATCTCCTGCCTTCACTTCGACCAAGCCCGGCGCAATGATTGTGCCTTGGCCAATAAAAGCGTCGATCTTATTTTTCTTGAACAGAAAAGCGACACCGTTGACATTGGCGGCAACGGTTTCATCCTTATGTTTCATCATTGCTGCAAGATCGAGCTGGGGTTTTCCAGCGATGACTCCGAAAGCGGCAAGTTCATGCGCAGCCTCGGAAAATTTTTCCGAGGCGTGAAGCAGCGCCTTTGAGGGAATGCAGCCGACGTTGAGGCATGTGCCGCCGTGGGTGGCACGTTTTTCGACCGCGGCGACTTTGAGGCCGAGCTGCGCGGCACGGATCGCGCAGACATAGCCGCCAGGCCCGGTTCCGACAACAACGAGATCGTAGGGCATGAAATCTTTCTTAATGTTGCCAGGTCTTTCTTACTGTTGCCTAGCTCCCGCTGTGCGCCGCACCCTTCCATCGCTCTCGATACGAATATACCCAAATCCCGAGTCGCGTAATGAAAGACTCGCGCGCCATGCCCGGCCTTGAGCTCGCCTTGAGCCAGGCATCCAGAATCCCAGAGTGGAGATTGGATGGGCGGGTCA
>JBPYDY010000295.1:0-5366 GCA_051986155.1 Methylocella sp. | reverse complement strand
ACGCGACGACCGCATTCTTGGTTTCACGATGATTGGCGCCGAAGCCGGGGAGGTCATGCCCGTGGTACAAATGGCGATGCTGGCGGGCATGCCCTATACGAAGCTGCGCGATGCCGTTCTAGCTCATCCGACCATGGCGGAAGGACTGGGGCCTCTTTTCTCGAATGTGCCGCCGCGGCTCTCGTAACAGCGGTGCATCCACCCTTATGAGGGGTCTAATTCGGTTACTCAGTCTAAGGAAAACGCAATGACCGCCATCAAATATCGCTATGAGGATGTTGATGGTCTCAAGGTCTTTTATCGCGAGGCCGGGCGCGCCGATGCACCAGCGCTGCTGTTGCTGCACGGCTTCCCCAGCGCGAGCCACATGTTCCGGGATGTGATCCCGCTTCTGGCCGATCGCCTCCGCATCATCGCTCCCGATCTGCCGGGCTTTGGCCAGTCGGAGATGCCTGCGCGGAGCAAGTTCAGCTACACATTCGACGGCATCGCCGGCGTTATTGGCCGCTTCACGGAAGTGATCGGCCTGAAGCGCTTTGCGATCTATGTTTTCGATTATGGCGCGCCGACGGGCTTCCGGATCGCCACAAAACATCCGGACCGGATCACCGCCATCATCTCGCAGAACGGCAATGCCTACGAGGAGGGGTTGAGCGAGGGCTGGAACCCCATCCGCGCCTATTGGAATGATCCGTCGGAAGCCAATCGAGAAGCTCTGCACGCACTCCTCGCGCCCGAGACGACAGTCTGGCAATACACACACGGCGTCCCTGATCCGGCCGCCGTCTCACCGGACGGCCATTCGCTCGACAACTTCTACCTTGCTCGGCCTGGTGCGGATGAGCTGCAGCTGGATCTGTTCGGCGACTACAAAAGCAACATCGCGCTCTACCCGGCTTTCCAGGCCTACTTCCGCACCCACAAGCCGCCGTTTCTCGCCGTGTGGGGCAAGAACGATCCGTTCTTCCTGCCGCCCGGCGCGGAGGCATTCAAGCGCGACATTCCGGGAGCAGTTATCCGTTTCTTCGACACCGGGCACTTCGCGTTGGAAACGCATGCCGCAGAGATCGCGGCGGCGATCCGCGACTTCCTCGCACCCTAAATCAAGGCTTTCAACCCACTGTTGAAAATGGCGAGCGGCGTTTCAGCTTCATTTTCGGCATCCAGCTTCTCGCTGTCTGGCGTGCCACTTCAGGAAAGCGCGCAGAAAGTAGCGTCGGGCGGGCTCAAAGCGGAGCCCCACGTGTTTCGCTTCGAGGAAATCCACGAGGTACACCGCGTCACGGAGGCCAACGAGGCCGACGGGCATGACTTGACACCTGCCGCCTCCCGTGCGGTTCTCCACGAGGGCCGGGCCTGGCCCGGCCTCTTTTGCTCCTCTCCAATTTTAAACGCACCGGCCGCCATGATTCATCGCTACCGTACTAATACCTGCGGCGATCTCCGCGAAACCCACGCCGGCGAACCGGTTCGCCTTTCGGGCTGGTGCCATCGCATTCGCGACCATGGCGGCGTGCTGTTCATCGACCTGCGCGACCACTACGGCATCACACAATGCGTGGTCGACCCCGATTCGCCGGCCTTCACGCAAGCCGAAAAGCTTCGCTCGGAATGGGTCGTGCGGATCGACGGAACAGCCAGGCGGCGTCCCGCGGGCACGGAAAATCCTGATATGGGGACCGGCCTTGTCGAAGTTTATGTGTCTGAGATCGAAGTTTTGGGACCCGCCGCCGAATTGCCGGTTCCGGTCTTCGGTGACCAAAACTATCCCGAAGAGCTGCGTTTGCGCTACCGCTTTTTGGATCTGCGGCGCGACAAGCTGCATCAGAATGTAATGTTGCGCGGCAAGATCGTGGACTCCTTGCGCGCGCGGATGAAAGCGCAGGGTTTTTTTGAGTTTCAGACGCCGATTTTGACCGCCTCGAGCCCCGAAGGCGCGCGCGATTTTCTGGTGCCCTCCCGCTTGCATCCGGGAAAATTCTACGCCCTGCCGCAGGCCCCGCAGCAGTTCAAACAGCTCATTATGGTGGCCGGGTTTGACCGCTATTTTCAGATTGCACCCTGCTTTCGCGACGAGGATGCGCGCGCCGACCGCAGCCCCGGTGAATTTTATCAGCTCGACATCGAGATGAGCTTTGTTACCCAAGAAGATGTTTTCGCGGCCGTCGAGCCAGTTCTGCGCGGCCTTTTTGAGGAATTTGGCTCTGGCCGCCCGGTGACCCAAAGCTTTCCCCGCATTCCCTATGGGGAGGCGATGCTGAAATATGGTTCGGATAAGCCCGATCTCCGCAATCCTCTCATCATCGTCGGCGTGACGGAGGAATTTTCGCGCGAAGATGTGACGTTTAATGCCTTCAAAAACGTCATCAAGGCGGGCGGCGTCGTGCGCGCCATTCCGGCGCCAGGCGCGGGAAGCCAGCCGCGCTCCTTTTTCGACAAGCTCAACGATTGGGCAAAAGGGGAAGGCGCGGCGGGACTTGGCTATATTATCTTCGAGCCTCACGGGGGCGCGCAGATTGGCGACGCAACGTTCGGTACGTTCACGCTGAACGAACCTCCACCCCAGGGAGGAATTATGGGCAAAGGGCCGATCGCCAAGTTCTTGTCTTTGGAAGCGCAAATGGTGATCGCAGAAAAAGCCGGTCTTAAGGCTGGTGACGCGGTTTTTTTCGCCTGCGATGAGGAGAATAAGGCCGCCAAACTCGCAGGAAGCGCGCGGCTGAAGATCGGCAATGAATTGGGGCTTTCGAAGAAAGACGTTTTTGAATTTTGCTGGATCGTCGATTTCCCCATGTATGAATGGAACGATGAGGAGAGCAAAATCGACTTTTCGCATAATCCCTTTTCCATGCCGAACTACGATCACGACGCTTTTATTGCGCTTGATCCGGCCGATAAGAAAACAATCCTCGCTATCAAGGCCTTTCAATATGACGTCGTTTGCAATGGCGTTGAGCTTTCCTCTGGCGCAATAAGGAACCATCGCCCCGACATCATGAAGAAAGCCTTTGCGATCGCAGGCTATGGCGAGGATACGCTGTTGGAAAAATTCGGCGGCATGTACCGCGCCTTTCAATATGGCGCGCCGCCGCATGGCGGGATTGCGCCCGGCCTCGACCGCATGGTCATGCTGCTAGCCGGCGAGGAAAATCTGCGCGAGGTCCAGCTCTTTCCGATGAATCAGCGCGCCGAGGATCTATTGATGGGCGCGCCTTCCCCGGCCACGCCGAAACAATTGCGCGAGCTGCACATCAGACTCAATTTGCCCGAAAACAAAAGCTGAAAGGGTGCTTGGCTCGCTGAAAGGAACAGATGGCTGCGCAATCCCAGTCGGCGGTTTGGTCTAAACGATCTGGGCTGCAGTTCGTTCTTCTTTTTGGAGCGGTCAGTCTTTTCGCCGACATGACATATGAAGGGGCTCGCAGCGTCACGGGACCATTTCTGGCCAATCTCGGCGCCAGCGGCTTCTTCGTCGGCGCAGTCGCTGGCTTCGGGGAATTTCTTGGCTACACGTTGCGATTCGTTTCGGGCCGGTGGGCGGACCGGAGCAGGCTCTATTGGCAGATCACGGTCGCCGGCTACATAGTGCAAATGCTGGCTGTCCCTGCGCTTGCGGTTGCCGGAAATTGGCCCCTTGCCGCGCTTCTCATTGTGCTCGAGCGTGTCGGCAGAGCGACGCGCATTCCTCCGCGCGACGTCATGCTGGCGGGGGCTGGCGAGCAGATTGGGCGCGGCTGGGCTTTTGGTGTCAATGAGGCTTTGGACCAGCTCGGAGCGCTGATTGGCCCGTTGGTCATTGCGGCATTTCTTGCTTGGCAGCAGAACTATCAACTCGCGTTTGCCGTACTCGCAGCGCCTGCCGCCGTCACACTCGCCCTTGTGCTTGGTGCTCGCCTCGTCTATCCGAACGCCGGGCGCATCGAACATAAAATCGAGTCCTTCCGGGGCGGCAATTATCCGCCGGCCTTTTGGTGGTACATGATTGCTACCAGCCTTGTCGGGTTCGGTTTCGCTGATTACTCACTCATAGCCTACCACTTCAGCAAGGCACAAGTGGTTGCGCCCACGTGGGTCCCAATTTTCTACGCGTTCGCGATGGCCACTGGCGGGCTCAGTTCGCTTATTCTCGGGAAGTTCTTCGACCGAATTGGACTGATAATGCTCGTGCCCGTCACGATTCTCGCTGCCGGATATGCTCCGCTCGCTTTTTATGGCAGCTTCGCTACGGCGCTGATTGGCACATTGCTTTGGGGTGCTGGCTTGGGAGCTCATGAGTCGGTAATGCAGGCCGCGGTTGCGGAAATGATTCCGCAAGAGCGGCTGGGTTCGGCTTACGGCTTGTTCGGCGCGGCATTCGGCATAGCCTGGTTCGCGGGCAGCGCCGCAATGGGAGCCTTATACGACTGTTCCATTCCTGCGGCCGTCACGCTGGCGGTCCTTGCGCAAGTCTTGGCAGTCCCGCCGATCGTGATCGCTGCGCGTTCGGCCAAAGCAAGTGCAGACAAGGGCCCCGTGCCGCATTGAAAGGTATCTGGCCTTATGCATGCCGTGATGCTGCTCTTTCCGCGTATGACGCAGCTCGATCTCACCGGGCCTTATGACGTGCTCGCGAGATTTGAGGAACTGGCCCTGCACCTTGTCTGGAAAAACCTCGACCCGGTCATTGATTCGGGCGGCTTGCAACTCAATCCAACTGTTGCCTTCGCAAACTGCCCGCAGGCCGATATACTTTTTGTCCCCGGCGGGCCCGGCCAAATCGCGCTCATGGAAGACGCTGAGGTTCTTTCCTTTTTGCGGCAGCAGGCAGAGGGCAGCCGCTATATAACCTCGGTTTGCACCGGATCTCTCATCCTGGCTGCCGCAGGCCTGCTGACAGGCTACCGCGCCACTTGCCATTGGCTTTCGATTAACCAGCTCGCTTTTTTCGGAGCCGTGCCGGTCCACGACAGGGTCGTGATCGACCGCAACCGGATCACCGGCGCGGGCGTGACGTCGGGGATAGACTTTGCCCTGACCTTGGCGGCACGATTATTTGGCGAAGAGCGCGCCAAACGCGCGCAGCTCGCCATGGAATATGATCCAAAGCCGCCGTTTGCTGGGGGAACCCCGGAAAATTCCGATCCTGAGCTCGTGGCGAGCCTGCAGACCGCTGCGAATGCGGAGCTTGGCTCCCTGCACGAATCTCGCCTGGCAAACGGAGCGGCCGCCGGTTCGTCCGGTCTTTGGCAGTCATTCGAAATCGATACCTTGCGCCGCCGTTGGCACGCCGCAGCTGGCCCGCAAAAGAATCTCCCTCCGTTCGACGAGCTGGCGTTCACGTTCGCGGGTCTGGCGGAAAACGTGGCGCTGCTGCAGGCCGATGCCGG
>JBPYDY010000294.1:0-11177 GCA_051986155.1 Methylocella sp. | reverse complement strand
GCCCCGGCCTATAATCCACAGCGCGGGCCGGTCTCGGTAGGGGCGGTGCGGTTGCATGTGCAATTTTGAGCGCCACCTCAGGGCTCGGCGCACGTTCCAAAGAGCCTTTCGGTTTGGCTGACGCCCTGCGGTTTGCGGCACCGGCGCCAAAAGATCCGTGAGCCGCGTTCGCGTAAGGAATTCCGCGCGTCTCAGCGCCGCCAATGAAAACGGTCCTTGCGCCTATCGCGCGGGGTGCTGGGTTTGCCGCTCAATCGGGCTTTCAAAATCATCGAAACCATGGCACTTTTCTGCTAGCAAGCGCCCTTGAGAACGGCCATGGCGCAAAAATCCGTAACGGCGGCGCTCCTTGTCATCGGCGACGAGATCCTTTCCGGTCGCACTAAGGACCAAAACATTTCTTATATCGCCGGCTACCTCGCAAAGATCGGCATCGATCTCTGCGAGGTGCGCATTGTCCCTGACGCCGCCTCCGAAATTATTGCCGCGGTCGATGGGTTGCGCCGGCGCTACGATTATCTCTTCACGACCGGCGGAATTGGCCCCACCCATGACGATATCACCGCCGATGCGGTCGCGGCCGCCTTGGGCGTCGAAATTTCCGAAGACCCGCGGGCGCTAAGACTTCTTCTCGAGATCATTGTGCCAGACGATTTGAACGAGGCGCGGCGGCGCATGGCGCGAATCCCGCATGGCGCCGAGCTCATCGAGAATAGAATTTCGAAAGCGCCCGGCTTTAAAATCGAAAATGTCATCGTGCTGGCGGGCGTCCCGGCAATCATGCATGTCATGCTCGACGCTATCGCGCCGCAACTCGTGCGCGGCGCGCCGGTGATCGCCGAGACGATCTTTGCCGGCAATTTTCGCGAGGGCGACTATGCGGCGGCGCTCGAGGAAGTTGCCGCCGCAAGTCCGGAGCTTACCTTTGGGTCCTACCCGGCGTTTCGCGACGGCCGGTTTCTCAATGAGATCGTCGTGCGCGGCAAGGACGCAGCAAAGGTTGCCAAAGCAGCAGCCGCAGTACAAGCCATGCTAGAAAATCTCTGCAAGCAACGGGTCTGAATCTTGATGCCCAAATCTCCCGCTCCGGGACTCTTTCCGGCCGAAAAGGCCTTTCACGTCTCCTGGGACGAATTTCATCGCGATGCAAGGGCGCTTGCCTGGCGGCTCTCCGCAGCGGGGCGCTTTGAGGGCATGGTGGCGATCACAAGGGGCGGGCTCGTGCCCGCCGCAATCGTTGCGCGCGAGCTCGATATGCGGATCATCGACACGGTCTGCGTCTCAAGTTATGCCGCAGTGAAAGTGCAAGAGGAAATCAAGGTCCTAAAAACTGTCTCGCCTGAAACTGCGCGCGGGAGCGGCGAGGGGCTGCTGATTATCGACGATCTCGCCGATACGGGCGCGACGATCAAGCAAGTCCGCGCCATCCTGCCCAAGGCGCACGTCGCTACCGTCTACGCAAAGCCGCTCGGCCGCCCGCTCGTCGACACCTTCATCACCGAGGTTTCGCAGGACACTTGGATCTATTTTCCCTGGGATCTTGGCTTAAGTTTTCAGGCGCCGATCGCCGGGCCTGGATAGCGGCAGCGCCTGCTCGCCTCAGTCTTAAGGGCTCCGCAGCGCGCCGGAAGGCGATCGGCCACACACTTCGGCCTGTTTCTCCGTTGGCTTGCCCTCAGGGGCAGGAATCAGCTTGCCTCGGCAAGCAGCGAGAGTTGGGCCTTGGTGTCGCCGCCAGTGTCGGTGAGCCTTGTCGGATAGTCGCCGGTAAAGCAATGATCGGTATATTGCGGCCGCGCAGGATCGCGGCCTTTCTCGCCCAATGCCCGGTAGATGCCCTCGACCGACAGAAAGGCGAGGCTATCGCAACCAATATAGGAACTCATCTCGTCGAGCGTATGGGTCGCAGCGAGCAATTTGTCGCGCTCCGGCGTATCGATCCCGTAATAATCGGGATGGGTAATCGGCGGCGAGGAAATCCTAAAATGCACCTCTCGCGCGCCGGCCTCCCGCACCATCCGGACGATTTTGACCGAGGTTGTCCCGCGCACGATCGAATCGTCGATGAGCGCGATTCTCTTGCCCTTCACCACGGCGCGGTTGGCGCTGTGCTTCAAACGCACCTCCAACTCCCGCACCGACTGGAACGGCTGAATGAATGTGCGTCCCACATAGTGATTGCGGACGATGCCGAGCTCGAAGGGAATGCCGGAATGCTGAGCAAAGCCGAGCGCAGCGGGCACCCCGGAATCCGGGACTGGAACGATGACATCGGCATCGACCGGGGCTTCGCGCGCGAGCTCGGCGCCCATTGCTTTGCGCACGTTGTAGACGGGCTTGCCATGCACAATCGAATCGGGCCTTGCGAAATAGATATATTCGAAGATGCAGGGGCGCATCGGGCGCGGCGGAAACGGCCGCAAGCTCTCGAGCCCCATGTCGGAGATCACGACGATTTCGCCGTTGCCGATATCGCGGACGAAACGCGCGCCGATGATGTCGAGCGCGCAAGTTTCCGAAGCGAGGATGTAACGCCCGTCGAGCTCGCCGAGAACGAGCGGCCGGATCCCGAGCGGATCGCGCGCGCCGATCAGTTTCTTATTGCTAAGCACAACGAGAGCATACGCGCCCTCGAGGGAGCGCAGCGCCTCGACAAAGCGGTCGATGAGGTGATGCCGCCGGCTGCGGGCGACGAGATGCAGTATTGCCTCGGTGTCCGATGTCGATTGATAGATTGCGCCGCTTTGCACGAGTTCGCGCCGTAGAGCCAGGCCGTTGGTGAGATTGCCGTTGTGCGCAACGGCGAAACCGCCCGCGTTGAGTTCGGCGAAAAGCGGCTGAACATTGCGCAAAATGGTCCCGCCCGTCGTGGAATAGCGCACATGGCCAATGGCCGATTCGCCGGGCAGACGCTCGATTGTCGAGCCCTTGGAGAAATGGTCGCCAACCAGACCTAACCTGCGCTCCGAGTTGAACCGGTGACCGTCGAAGGTCACGATGCCCGCTGCCTCCTGGCCACGGTGCTGCAGCGCATGCAGCCCGAGAGCGGTGATGGCCGCGGCGTCCGGATGGCCAAATATTCCAAATACCCCGCATTCCTCCCGTAACCGGTCCTCATCGAGGTCGATGGCATAGGGGTCGATGCCCTGGTGCACGCGCGAACCGCCGCCCGAGTCTAGACCTTCGCTGTCACGCATCGGCTGCCTCCCCTCACACGCGGGCCCGCGCGCTCGCGATATCAAACGTCCAATCTCTCGGCTGCGAATCGTCATCGGAACCCGGCCGGCCGGGCCACTGCCCGGAGAATTACATAAGAATTACATAATTGACGTTTGGGCCAATGTCAGCCTCGATTAGGCCGTATACGTCAAGTTAACCGGCCGGCGCGCGCGAAATGGGTAGAGTGGGTAAGTTTTCCCCAACAAGCCGCCGCACTTTTCGAGGTCATCCTGCCGCACCCGGCTGGCCAGATAGCCGCGCTCAGGTTCCCTTGCCCGGCTCGGCCCTTTTTCGGTCCTGATCGGCGTCGGGAACCGGTTCTTCGCTCGCTCCGGGCGATTTCGGTTTTTTCAGCTTGTTCAGCAACCCTTCCGGATCCTCGGGCAAAACCGCCATGAGCTGGTCCCCTGTCGCTTGCAGCAGAGGGCGCATGCGCGCGGATTTTACCCAGTCCGGCTGGGTTTGAACGGGGACGAGCCAATTGAAAAACACAAAGGCAATGACGCACAGGATCAGTCCGCGTACAGCACCGAAGGCAAAACCGAGGGAACGGTCGAGCGCGCCCACCTTCGAATCCAAAATGACGTCGGAGATTTTTATCGTCATTAACGAAACGGCGATCAGGGTCACAAGGAAAACCGCTGCCGCAGCGGCGGCAAGCGCGAGCACGTCCTTTGTAATGTAAGGCTTTACGTAAGGAAGCACCATCGGATGGAGGTAGAACGCGGCCGCGGCCGCAGCGCCCCACGATGCAATTGCGAGCACTTCCCGGGTAAAGCCGCGCAACATCGCAAGAAAGGCGGAGATCAAGATGACCGCGATCAACCCCAGGTCGAGATAAGATGGCATCGGTTTGACCTCGCACGCCTAAGTGAAATTGTATTTGCCTTTGGATCGCGGAAAGGCTGCGGACATTTGGATAGAATTACCGGCTTTTCTCTTAATATACCGGACAATGCAAGAGCGAAGAGATCCGAGGCCAAAGCGCCGTTTGCCGGCAGCGTTTGCCGGGTTCAATTTGATTTGAAGATTTTACCGCTTGTGGCCCAAAGCTGCCGGCCAGGGCAGGAAGACGCGTGGCGAGAGTCCGTCGTGATGGCGGGAGGTGATATCCTCGCTTGCCTCTCTCACTCGCGGTCACGTCGAGACAAATCTGATGACGAGCATTATCCACCTAAGTCATCGGTGTTAAGCTACTTGGGATCGCAGCTTGCAGCTATTGGAGATGCGCAACAATGACACAGGGCCATCCCTCTCGGCCCCGGGTCACTAAGCGATGAAGCACGAAATGCGCAAGTGGATCTGCGCCCTAGTTGCGCTAGCCGGGCTGACAGGTACGGGAGGGATGATTCTATCTGCGGCCGTCGCCCATCTCTTACCCGACATTCGGCTTCAGAGGGCCGCAAATTTGACGCTCATTCACGCGGTTGCGGCGTTGGCTCTTTGCGGCCTTGCGCTCCTTTTGCCGCGGCGGGGCGGCTGGTTTGCCAGCGCCGCAGGTACGCTTCTTACCGGCAGTCTGATATTTGCCTGCGACATGACGCTGCGCGCAGTCCATGGAGCAAGGCTGTTTCCGATGGCGGCGCCTATCGGCGGATCGCTTCTGATTCTCGGTTGGATCATCGTCACTATTTCGGCCGCGGCCGCTCTATGGTCGTCTCCTAGCGGCACGGGAGACCAAAATACTGAGAAATAATTAATTCGCTGGACTTTGCGTGCGTCTGGGCGCACAATATTCGCAAGTTAAGTTGCAAAAGCGTTATAAAAAATGGTTTCAAGCTCCGAATGTCCGGCGCCCAGAAAACGCCTTTTGCTCGTTGAGGACGAGCCGGTCATCGCGTTTGCCTTGGAATCAACGCTGCGCGAACTGGGATTTGAATTGGTCGCGACGGCGACACGCGTGTCCTCCGCGCTAGAGGCTGTTGACCACGAGACCTTCGATTATGCGATTCTTGACGTGAGTCTTGGCTCGCAGCGGGTTGATTCGGTCGCCGATGCGCTTGCGGCGCGGGGTCGCCCCTTCTTTTTCATGACCGGATACGGAGCTGGGGATGTTCCTCCCCGTCATGGGGCGCGCGCCGTGCTGCAGAAGCCTTTCCGGCTGAACCAGCTTTTGGCAGCGTTGCGCACGGAATTTGGCTTGGCCGCCGAAGCCGGTTTGCCACTTCATGGTGAACGCCCCCCAAAGCCGTGCCCGTCATCCGCCATTCGCACACCCGGCCCCGCACCTTGAATTCGCGCGTTTTGTCCAGGTGCCGGAATTCGCCTCGGCCTCGGATGCGGATACTTTCTCTCTGACTGACGCCTCATTGCCCGGAACCTGGCAGCCAAGAAACTGTACTCGAAATTCGCCTGACCGGGGCCCGGCTAACGCTTTGCTGCTGCGGCAGGAATAACGAAGCCTGAGCCCGACAGCTGGTACACCGTGCCCTGAATCATTTGTTCCGCCTTCCGTTGTTGTCCCGTAGAGATTGCCGGGGCTAAGCGCAACCAGCTTGCTTCCGGGGCCTTCCCGTCGAGGCAAATCCCATTTGCTGCAGAAGGAGTAGAGCACCGTCTCGGTCCCGGAAGGCGTGAGCGAGAACACGACGCCCTGACCGTTGGTGCCGCCGATCACTGTGGTGCCGTAGAAGTTGCCGGCGGCATCGAGGATTACGCCGTCAGCAGGAAAAGACCCGTCCGCGCAAGAAGCCACGTAGAGCACGGCATAATTGCTTCCATCCGGCGCGAGCTGAACACGGTGCTGGCGCCATTTACGCCGCCTAAGTCAGTCGTCCCGCAGAGGTTGCCGGAGGGGTCGGCGGAAAGGCCGGCATAGGGGGATTCCCCGTCGCTTGTGCCGCCCGTAAAGGAGTGGAGAACGGTATAGTTGGTCCCATCCGCATGGATCCTGAAGCGCATCCGTACCCGAGGTCGCATGTGGCCGCGCCGCCGAACCCGGTGGTCCCGTAGAGATTCCCGTTTGCGTCGCCGATGAGGCCGCCGTTGGGGGTGGACCCGTCGGTACAGCCGGTCATGCTGCAGAAGGAATAAAGCGTTGTCAGGATGCCGCTCGGCGTGAGCCTGAAGATTGTTCCGGCATCCTTGGCGCCGGCACACTTGCGGTCGTCCCGCAAAGATTGCCAGCGCTGTCGGCAACGACGCCGCCGGCTGGCCTCGACCCGTCGGCACCGTTAAACGCGTGCCGCAGTCTATAGGTCCCGGCTCAAAGACCGTGCCGAGGTCAGTCCCGCTGCCGAGAAAGGTCGTCCCAAAGAGATTACCACTCTTGTCGCGAAAGAGCCCCCATCCATGGAAGTGCCCTGGAAGGAATGGACGAGACTGTAGCCGCCCGTTACGGTCACCAGAAACGCCACGCCGGCATCGGCTTTCCCTCCGCCGCGATAAGTCGTTCCATAAAGAGCACCCTGGGTGGTGGCGATAAGGCCCCCGAGGGGCAATTGCCCATCGGTGCAGTTCGTCTGCTGGCAGCAGGAGTAGAGCACCGTCTCGGACACAGCCGAGCCGGCCAAGGCGCTGCGTGCGCCCAATCCTGCCGCCCCAAGCCCAAGCGCCGCGAAGACAGCCATGGCCCGGACATTTCCGCGATTTTCGCCGTCATCGCGGATCATGATTCGTCCTCCCTATTGCGCCCATCGGCCACTGTGCCTTGATCTTTGCTACACTTGGCGGCTGTCTAAGGACCGCGCGTAAACCGGCTTTTCCAGCTCGGGAAGGTGCCGGGAAAAGGCAAGGCGTCCGCCTCGTAAACGGCGCGGGCGACGGCGCGGGCAAGACAATCCGCCGCACGCGCGCCGATTTCGATCCGGTCGGCGATAGTTGGAAGATTTTCCGCCACGCCGGTCGCGGCGGCAAAGGCCGTATCGCCGTCCAAGCACGCGTGCGATGGTCGCAATGCCCGGGCGATGCCGTCATGGGCCATGATGGCAAGCCTGCTCGCTTCCGCTTTTGTCAATCGGGCGTCCGTCGCAACGATTGCGATGGTCGTATTTTCTGCCGCCGCGCTTTTGATGCGTATGGTAAGAGCGTCCTTCGGCCAGGGCGCGGGCCAGCCGAGGCCGCCAAATTCCTGCTCGCTTTCGTAAGGGGCGGCCCAGAAGTGCCGTCCGGCGCCGATCGTCGCTTGGCCGAGGGCATTCACCGCCACGAGAGCGCCGACGCCAAACCCCGATGAAGTCGCCGCGCTCGCCGAGCCGAGGCCGCCCTTGAGATTGGCCGTCGTCGCGCCATAGCCGGCACCTGCGCTGCCAAGCGCAAAATCCTTCCCTGCCGCGGCGGCCGCCTTGTACCCCAAGTGCCAATAGGCGGGTTCGTGCCCAAAATTCTTGTCGCCGCCGTTGAGAAGGTCAAAGAGGATAGCGCCCGGCACGATCGGCACCTTAACGCTACCTACCTTATGGCCGCGGCCCTTCTCGCGCAAAAAGCTGATGACGCCGCCCATGGAATCGAGGCCGTACACCGAGCCGCCGGAGAGAACCAAGGCATCGACCCGTTCGACCATCATGTGAGGTTCGAGCAACGCGCTATCGCGCGAGCCGGGGGCGCCGCCGTGAATGGCAATCGCCGCGACGGCAGGAGTCTCGAAGATTAGCGCGGTAACGCCGGAGGCGATCGCCGCATCATGCGCGTGGCCGACGGAGATCCCGGGGATGTCGGTAATGAGATTTTTCAATTTCGCGCCATTCTCTCGCGCCGGGGGCAAGGAAAATCCCTCACTACGCGTAAAGCAGCGAGCGCCCGCTAACTGAGCCATCATGACCCGCCGTAGCGACCCACCACCTCATGAGCGATCCTGCCGCCTTCGCTAGTAAAGCGGACGATCACGGTTTGTGCGTTTGGGGTGCAGACGCGATAGCTCCTTTCATAGTCGCGAAAGCCGCGATTGTAACTGCCAGCAAGCCGCTCCTTGCGTGCCGTTGCTTTGCCCTCAGCGTCGAGCAGCGCCTTCATTTTATCGCGCCATCCGCCGGATGGATTGGTGGCACAAAGCTCCTCGAGATAGGATAGCGCTCCGAGGATTTCTGCAAGCTTTAAAAGCTCGGCATCATAAGGCGGCGGCGGTTCGTCGGCCGCCGGCGCGGGGGCATTCGCGCCGGGCGCCGCCTTGGCCTCTTTGGGCTTAGGCTTTCGCGGTTTGGGCTTTGGCTTTGCCGGGCCGCCTTGAGGCGCAGCCGCTGCCGGAGGGGGCGCTGGTTTCGGCGGGCCAAAGAGCCATTCAAACTGGGCTCCGGCCGGACGAGCCGGCAAAAGAAAAAGGATCGACGCGGCGGCTATCGTCGCGAGCGTCCGGCTTCGTTTGTTGCCTCTAGCCGTGGTCATAGAGTTTCTCGCAATGTCCCATTCGCCCCCGCCCCCATCGGATATACGCAGCCGCCGTCCCTTCCTGCCGTGCCAGCGACCAATACGTTGCCCGAGCAAACCCCGCCATTCATGGATAGAGACGCTCCTGGCTCCAGCCGTCCAGTTCCGTTTGCCGCCGGAACACGATACGGTCGTGCAGCCTAAACGCGCCTTCCGACCAAAATTCGAAATAAAGCGGCACAATCTTGTAGCCCTGCCAATAGGGCGGCCTTGGAACCGCGCCAAGGCCAAATTTCGCTGCGTATTTGGCAAAGGCCTTCTCGAGCGCGAAGCGGCCTTCGAGTGGCCGCGATTGCAGGCTCGCCCAGGCGCCGATCTGGCTTTGCCGCGGCCGGCTGGCGAAATATTCTTCGGCTTCTTTATCGGCGATCTTCTGGACAGGGCCGCGCAGGCGAATCTGCCGGCGCACAGATTTCCAGTGCAAAACCGCGGCAGCCTGCATATTTGCTTTCAGCTCCCTGCCTTTGGCGCTCTCGGAATTGGTGTAAAATACAAATCCGGTTGGGCCAGCGGCTTTGAGCAGAACCATGCGGACATTGGGCAGGCCATCGGCATCTACGGTCGCAAGGGCCATCGCGTCGGGATCATTCGGCTCGCTCTTCTGAGCAAGAGCGAACCAGGACTCGAACAGTGCGAAAGGATCGGCAACTGCCGCAAAATCAAACGTCGCTAACCCGGACAACGCTAAACCTCCAACAAGGCGACGCCTTAATCGAGTGGCTCGTTTCGGATGGAACACGCGGCTCCCGCCATTTCGTTTTGCCGCGACGGGCTTTTAGCATGGCTGGCCAGGCGACAAATTCCATATTTTGACGTACGGGCCCCAGCCGTGAGAAGCTTCATGGGCGGACGAGAACCTTGCGGCCCGCCGTTGGCCGCCCCAATTTTGCCAAGAGACACGGGCGCTTGTGCCGTAAGCGGGCAAGCGCGACAATGGGCTGATCGATGCGCGACCCTTATTTGGTGTTAGGAGTCTCTAAATCCGCCACTACGGCCGAGATCAAGAAGGCCTACCGGAGGCTTGCCAAGAAATTTCATCCGGATCAAAGCAAGGAGCCGAAGGCAAAGGAGAAATTTGCGGAGGTGAGTGCGGCCTATGAGATCCTCGGCGACGAGAAAAAGCGCGCGGCATTCGACAGGGGCGAGATCGACGCCGAAGGCAAGCCGCGTTTCCGTGGCTTCGAAGGATTCGGAACCGAGGGGTTTGGCCGCCGCTCCCATGCGGGCACGGGCCCCGGTTTCCAGCATTTCGAGTTCGATTTTGGCGGCGCAACGCCCCCCGGCGCCGGCGGCTTCACCGCAAGCGACATTTTTGCCGATCTTTTTGGAGGCGGGATGGGCAGCGCCCGGAGGGGAAGGACCGGCGGCCAAAGCGCGCCGCGGGGCGAGGACATCACTGCCGACGTGACAATCGGCCTCGCCGAGGCGGCCAAAGGGACCACCGCGCGCGTCACTCTGCCAACGGGCCGGAACCTTGAGGTCAAAGTTCCGGCGGGGATCGAAGACGGCAAGCAAATCCGGCTGAAGGGTCAGGGGCAGCCTAGTCCTTGGCGAGGGGAGCCGGGCGATGCCTGGGTGACGGTGCATATCGCCAAACACCCCTATTTCCGCGTCGAGGGGCACGACTTGCGGCTTGATCTGCCGGTGACGCTTTACGAAGCCGTCAACGGTGCCAACGTGAATGCGCCAACACTTGAGGGGACGGTCGAAATAACGGTTCCACCCCGCTCCAGCGGAGGGCGTACCTTGCGGTTGCGGGGCAAGGGCCTGCCTTCCGCGCAAGGCCCCGCGGGTGATCTCTTGGTAAGCTTGAAGATTGTCCTGCCGGACGAGCAAGATCCGGAACTCGTCAATCTGATGCGCAAATGGGAGGCGCAAAAACCCTATAACCCCCGCGCCGGGATGAAGTGAGAAAGACGCGCGGCGCACAACACAGCCGGTGCCACCGCGGTTGTTTTAAGGCGGATAGCTATGCGAAGCATAACAATACGTTGAACGACGGCCGCATCATTGAGCACGGTCCGGGCTTTATCCTGTCATTTATTGAACAGCCAGAAGCAGGGCAATACGATGATCTAACCGTCGACTTCGGCGCGGGCTGCACGCCCCTGCTGGCGCCGTCAACATTCTTCCGAGGCGGGGTGCATTTCATCGATTGGGTGGACCGGAAATTCACGTTGGACAGTGTTGCCAGCTGAGCGGCTTGGTTGACCGGGCGGCTCGGACTTGCAGCCATGAGACCTGTACCAAGCAAAGAGAACTTGCCGTCCAGGAGCGCGATTGCCGAATAGTCGCGGCCCGAAGCCGGTCACGGAAGAACAAGATCGATCACGTCCGCCATGCGCTTTGCGCAAGCATCCAAAGCACCAGGATCCCGTAAGCCGAGACGATGCTGACCCTTATCCAATGGGTCCAAATGAGCAGTTGATAGCGTTCTGGCGAGAGCTCCCCGCCGGGAGTCTCAAGGCGCGCCATCAAGGGACCCCACAACAGCGCCGTGCCAAGCAAGAGCGCGGCTTGCAAGGCGAAGCCCAGCCACGCCGCCCATGCCGGGACCCCTGGGGCGCACCACCACAACATTAATGCGGCGGCGACAA
>JBPYDY010000293.1:0-10979 GCA_051986155.1 Methylocella sp. | reverse complement strand
CGAACATGCCGTCCGACGAAAGCGCGCGGACGGCCTCCATAACAAAGGAGGCTTACGATGAACACCATTCTCGAAAAGATCGCGATTTTTGGCTTGCTGACCATCACTGCAATAAGCGTGGCTGCCGTTGTTTTACCCCGCCTCCCGATGGACACCCCAATGTTTTCGGCCCCTGCGGATGCCGAGCCTTCAGTGCGATTCATGGGTTAAGGACGGAAGCGAACCGTATGCCGGCCCCGAATTCCTGCAAATCCGGCGCGTGCGGCGGGCTATAGCCCCTGCCTTAGCCGATGTGCCAGCGCATTCAAGTGGCCGCAGGCCGAGCCTCGTGACGCGCGAGAACCTTACGGACGGACTCGACGAGCCGATCTTCTGCGACAGTGAATTGGGCGTTGGCGCGAAGTTCCAAATAATCCGCGCGGTCTTTTGTTGAGGCCGCGAGCTCGGCACCGACCACCAGATCGCGGATCGTCACTTGCGGGCCATTTTTATGGTCGCGCTCATTCGAGCCTTGAATGACAGCGCAAAGCGAGCCGCGCTTATCGGCATATTTGAGTTGCGCGTTCATTCCCGAAGAGCCGAGATAGAGTTCGGCGCTAATCCCCGCATTGCGAAGCGCGGCAACAAAATTTTGGTAGCAGACGATCTGATCCTTATCGAGCACCAGAACAATTACTGGGCCGAGCATGGCGCTGGCCGCGACAATCGGCGAGTTGATCGCTTTCAGCGCCGCATGAAGCCGCGAGACGCCGATCGAAAAGCCCGTTGCAGGGACATTTTCGTTGCGAAAGCGCCCGACAAGGCCGTCGTAGCGCCCTCCCCCGCCGACCGAGCCGAACCGGACTGGCTTGCCACCGTCCCCTAGGATTTTGAAGGTAAGGTCAGCCTCAAACACGGGGCCGGTATAATATTCGAGCCCGCGCACAATAGACGGGTCGATGCGAATGCGGCCATCATTATAACCGGCGCCACGGATTATCTTCCAAATTTCCCCCAGGTCAAAAACGCCATCGGCGCCTGTCTGAGACTCGCGTAGATTGGCTTCGATGCGACTCACCACGCTTTCAAAACGCATATCCTCTGCAATCCGCGCGTCGATGTCGCTTGCTTGTATCTCGCGGCGAACACTCTCATATTCGTGCCTCGCCCGGGCGGCCGTGCCCTCAATTTGAAACAACGCCGCGATCTGTTCGATAGCCTCAAGGCTGAGCCCCGCTCCTTTCGTGAAATCCCCGCTCTCGTCTTTGCGCCCTGCCCCAAGCAGTTCCCGCACGCCTTCGACTCCGAGCCGGTCATATTTGTCGATTGCCCGCAAAACCGTGAGCCTCTTCCCCGCATTCTCCTCACCGCCTAGCCCAATCGCCTCCATCACCCCGTCGAGCACTTTTCGATTGCTGACCTTGATGACGCAATCACCGCGCCTGATCCCAAGCCGCTCCAGCGTGTCCGCGGCCATCATGCACATCTCGGCGTCGGCGGCGATGCTCGCCGCACCAACCGTATCGGCATCGAACTGCATGAACTGGCGAAAGCGTCCTGGCCCCGGCTTTTCGTTACGAAACACATAGCCCGAACGATAACTTCGAAAAGGCTTGGGCAGTCTGTCAAAATTTTCGGCGACATAGCGGGCAAGCGGCGCGGTCAAGTCGTAGCGCAGCGAAAGCCAGTTTTCGTCGTCGTCCTTGAAAGAGAAGACGCCTTCGTTCGGGCGGTCCTGATCCGGCAGAAATTTGCCGAGTGTCTCGGTAAATTCGATTGCAGGGGTTTCGAGCGGCTCGAAACCATAAAGCTCAAATATTTCCCGGATCGCTTCAAGCATTTTTCCGGTTGCCACAATTTCATCGGGCGTCCGGTCGGCAAAGCCGCGCGGCAGTTTCGCAGCCGGGGGGCGCGCGCCATTCTTCTTTTCATTCATAGTCTTATGAGCCTTGTCGAGTTGCAACGTGTTTACGCGGGGACTGCCGGCAGGGCAAGCGGCCGGCCTTAAGCCAAGCGGCACGGCCCTTGGCTCCCCCCAAAAAGCCCTTATATTTGGGAGCGGCGGAAAAGCCCCGCCACAGGGAGGTAGCAAATGTCACCCGAAGAACGCGAACTGCTGGCAGGTTTGTTCGAGCGAATCCGCGGCGCGGCCAATGCCCCGCGCGACCAGGAGGCGGAATCACTTATCCAGGACGCAACCAAATCCCAGCCTTATGCACCCTATTATTTGGCGCAGACGGTTCTCGTCCAGGACCAGGCGCTGCAAGCCGCGAATACGCGTCTGCAAGAGCTCGAAGGCAAGGTCAAGGAGCTTGAAAGCCGAGCCGCAAGTCAGCCGCGTGCGGGAGGATTTTTAAGCGGGCTTGGATCTTTGTTTGGCGGGCCGTCTTCCGCTCCGCGCGCGCCCGCAGCGCCCCATTCTGGCGGAGGCTGGGGCCCTGCGCCGCCGCAGAGCGGCTGGCAGCGGCCTCCGCAAGGCTATGCTCCTTCCGGTCCCGCGCCAGGTCCATGGGGCGGTGGCGGTGGTGGCGGCGGCGGATTTTTGACCGGTGCGCTTGGGACCGCTGCCGGAGTAGCGGGCGGCGTGCTGCTTGCCGATTCGATTCGCGGCCTCTTTGCGGGGCACAACAACCCGCTTGGAATTGGCACCGGCTATGGGGGCATGAGCCCGGGCTTTGGCGGTGAGACGATCGTCAATAATTATTATGATTCTCCGGACTCGAGCCTCGCTCAGCAAGACGCCGCCCAAGATGCTCGGCAAGACGCGGCCGACGATGCGCAATATGCACAAGACTACCAGCAAGATGCCGATCAGGATCAAGACGACGTCCAGGACGCCTCGGACTATGGGGCCGACTATGGTTCGGACGACGGCGGATCGTTCGACGTCTGACACGGGCCTGCGCTGCAGATAGGTCTGGGATCTGGCCGAAGCGCCCGCGCAAATTTTGCGGGCGCGGCGTTCTGTCTGACAGCTGCTCTGTCTGTCAACTGCTAAGGACCATTGGGCTTGCGCCGCGGTCCATAAGTCTTGAATTTTTCAATCGTCTTTTCGATCTCTGGCGTCCCAAGCACGCGCGGCGCGCCGATCTGCAACGCGGCGGCATATTGCCTGCAGAGCGTCTCGACTTCGGTGCCAAGCCACAGCGCTTCAGAAAGATCGCGGCCTGTGGCGATCATCCCGTGATTGCCCATGAGCGCGCATTTGCGGTCGGTCAGCGCCTCGAGCACCGCCTTGGACAGCTCCTCCGTGCCGAAGGTTTCGTAGCGAGCGCATCGAATGGTGGGCCCGCCTGCGGCCGCGATCATATAATGCACCGCGGGTATTTCCATGCCGCAGATTGCAAAAGCCGTCGCGTAGATTGGATGGGCATGAACCACCGCGTTGACGTTCGCGCGCGCGCGCAAAATGTCGCGATGTATCCGCCATTCGGATGATGGCGAGAGGTTGTGTTCGTAGCTTCCGTCGATCTTCATGAACACGATGTCGCCAGGCGTCAGCTTCTCATAAGCAATGCCGGAGGGCGTGACGAGGAGGCCCGAATTCCAGCGAACCGATATGTTGCCGGACGTGCCATGATTGATGCCATTGCGGTTCATGGCAAGGCAGGCATCGATAATCGCTTGGCGCAGGTTTTGTTCATCGGCTTCAGCCATGTTTGCTGCCCGGTCAGATATGGTAACCAAGCGCCGAGGCTTCGCGCGCAAGCTGTTCGACCTTGCCATAGTCTTGCGCTGCTATAAGTCCCGGCGCGACCATCCACGAGCCGCCAACACAAACGACATTTGCTAGAGCAAGATAGCTTCGTGCCTTTTGCGCGTCGATGCCGCCGGTCGGACAAAAAAACAAATCGGGCAGCGGTCCTGCAAACGAGGCGAGATAACTTGCTCCCCCCGCCGGCTCCGCAGGAAAAAATTTGAGCGCCGTAAATCCCCGTTCGCGCAATGCCATCGCCTCGGTTGCGGTTGCCGCTCCGGGCACAAAAGGAACGGGCGAACGCACCGCCGCCTCGACGAGATGCGGCGTCATACCAGGACTGACCAGAAACGCGGCTCCGGCGCCGGCGGCGGTTTTGATTTGATCCGCCTGCACGATAGTTCCGGCGCCGATTGCCGCATCTGGAAATCGTTTGGCGAGTGCCGCTATGGCACCTATCGCGGCCGGCGTGCGCAAGGCGACCTCGAGCACCGAGAGACCGCCCGCGATCAATGCGCGGGCTAGGGCAACTGCCTCTTCAACGCTTTGAATTGTGAGCACGGGA
Organism: Methylocella sp.; assembly: GCA_051986155.1. GTDB lineage: Bacteria > Pseudomonadota > Alphaproteobacteria > Rhizobiales > Beijerinckiaceae > Methylocapsa. The sequence continues at coordinate 6,738 of JBPYDY010000293.1, read as the reverse complement.
ATGACCGGCGCACGGCGAAGCACTGCTAAGGTCGCCTCGCCATGGGGATAAAGCATTAAAGCCGCCCTTCCATTCCCCTCCGAAATCAGCCAAAGATGCTGGCCCCAAGGTCCGTTCCGCTTACATGAGCGCGAAAAATTTGGAATAGCTCGCGTCCGTAATCATAGCCATGGGCTTTGAGGTCAGGGACGGCCGGCGGGCGGCTTAGCAAAGCCGAGGGGGACAGCTCCACTGTCAAGGTACCCGCTTCCGCATCAAGTGTAATGATGTCGCCATCCCGCAGCCGGGCAATCGGGCCGCCGTCGATCGCCTCCGGCTTCACATGAATTGCCGCCGGCACTTTACCCGACGCTCCCGACATTCGCCCATCGGTGACCAGACCGACCTTATTGCCGCGCGACATCATCGACGTAAGGACGGGAGTGAGCTTATGCAGCTCCGGCATGCCTATCGCTTTCGGACCCTGGAATCGCACAACGGCGATCATATCGGAATCGAGTTCCCCTGAGCGAAACGCTGCTTCCACCTCCTCCTGGGCGTGAAAAACCCTTGCTCTCGCGCGCACCTTTCGATGCCGCGGCTCGACCGCGCTGACCTTAATCACCGCGCGGCCAAGGTTTCCGTCGAGCACTTTCAAGCCGCCGTCCGGGCTGAACGGATTTGAAGCCGGGCGCAGGACCGTTTCATCACGGCTTTCGGAAGGGGCCGCTCGAAACGCAAGCTTGCTGCCGTCGAGATAAGGCTCCTTAGCGTAGAATTCGAGCGTATGACCCGCGATCGTTCTTGCATCCTTGTGCAACAGGCCCGCGCCGAGCAGCGTTCCTATGAGAAATCCCGTCCCGCCCGCGGCCCTGAAATGGTTCACATCCGCGGTGCCGTTCGGGTAGATTCGCGTGAGCAGAGGCACGACTTTAGAGAGATCGGCGAAATCATCGAGCGTCAGGATAACTCCGCCCGCGCGCGCCATGGCGATGAGATGGATCACATGATTGGTCGAGCCTCCGGTCGCGTGCAAGGCAACAATGCCATTCACAAAGGCGCGCTCGTTAAGAATGGAAGCAATGGGTGTGTACTGATTGCCTAGAGCGGTGAGCACCAGAGCGCGCTCCGTGGCGGCGCTCGTCAGAGCATCGCGCAAAGGTGTGTTGGGATTAACAAAGGAGCTGCCGGGAAGATGCAGTCCCATCGCCTCCATCAGCATCTGGTTTGAATTTGCGGTGCCGTAAAAAGTGCAGGTGCCAGGCGAATGATAGGCAGCGGACTCCGCCTCCAAAAGATCTTCTCGCTTCGCCCTGCCTTCGGCATGAAGCTCGCGGACCCTTGCCTTCTCGTGATTGGCCAGGCCGGACGGCATTGGCCCGGCGGGAATAAACACGGCCGGCAAATGCCCAAAGGCTTGGGCCGCGATGACGAGCCCCGGCACAATCTTGTCGCACACTCCGAGCAAAACCGCAGCGTCGAACATATCGTGAGACAGTGCAATCGCCGCCGACATCGCGATAACATCCCGCGAAAAGAGCGAAAGTTCCATGCCAGCGCGGCCTTGCGTGATGCCGTCGCACATGGCAGGCACGCCGCCAGCAACCTGCGCAATGCCGCCTGCCTTCTGTGCCGCCTGCTTTATGATGGCCGGGAACCGCTCGTAGGGCTGATGCGCCGAAAGCATGTCGTTATAGGCGGTGACGATAGCAAGATTGGCAACGGAACGGCCCCGCATCGCTTGCTTTACGTGGGACGCACATGCGGCAATGCCATGGGCGAGATTGGCGCACCCCAGCGCTTCACGGCGTGGCCGTGCGTTGCGCAATGCCTCGATGCGCGCGAGATATTCTTCCCGTGAAGTCTGGCTGCGGGCGCGAATTCTGGCCGTGATGTCGGCGATTGCCGCTTGCACCATGTCTGGTTCCTTGGCAAGGCTTCGGCCTTGCGTCAGACGAATTCCTCGCTCCAGCTGCGTCCCTCTCGCTCGACAAGCGCGATTGCAGCCGCGGGGCCCCAGGTGCCTGCGAAATAGGGACGCGGCGGCTCCTCCATACGGCTCCAGGCATCCAGGATCGGGTCGATCCAGCGCCACGCCGCTTCAACCTCGTCGCGGCGCATAAACAAGGTCGCATTACCGCGAATAACGTCCATCAGCAACCGTTCGTAGGCCTCGGGCGCGTAGATGCTGAAGACATCGGCAAAGTTCATGTCGAGCGGCACATGCTGCAGCCTTATTCCGCCGGCGCCCGGTTCCTTCAGCATCAGCCAAAGCTTGATGCCTTCGTCGGGCTGAAGCCTAATCACCAGTCTTGTGCGGGCAATGTGGCCTGCCTCCTCCGGGAAGATCGAATGCGGGATTTCGCGAAAGGCAACGGTGACTTCCGAAACCCGTTTTGGCAGGCGCTTACCAGTGCGCAGATAAAACGGTGTTCCAGCCCAGCGCCAATTCGCGATCTCGACTTTGAGCGCCACAAAAGTCTCGGCCTTGCTGTACGTATTGCCGACCTCCTCGGCATAACCCGGAACCGCCCCTCCCTCGCTGGCGCCAGCCCGGTATTGCCCGCGTACCGTGACTGTCGCCGCGTTGTCGAAGTCGATTGGCCTCAGCGCCTTCAAAACTTTGAGCTTCTCATCGCGTACGGCATCGGCATCGAGTGAGGCCGGCGGCTCCATGGCGATGAGACACAGCAGCTGGATCAAATGATTCTGCACCATATCGCGCAACGCGCCCGCCTTTTCGTAGTAAGCGGCCCGCCGCTCGACACCGATCGATTCGGCCACAGTAATCTCGACATGGTCGATATGGGCAGAGTTCCACAAAGGCTCGAACAGTGCGTTCGCAAACCGCAGCGCCATCAGATTTTGCACCGTTTCCTTGCCAAGATAATGGTCGATGCGGAATATCTGATGCTCAGCAAAGACCGCCCCGATGGCGTCATTGATGACCGCCGCCGAGGCACCATCTCTGCCGATTGGTTTTTCGACAATGATACGGGCAGCCGGTGTTACCAACTGATGCGCGGCAATTTTTTTGGCGATCGGGACGAAAAAATCCGGTGTTGTCGCGAGATAAAATGCCCGCACACGCCCGGAATCAGAGCCGAGCACAGCGCCGAGCTTGTCCCACCCAAGTTCCGTTCCAATGTCGAGCGTGACAAATTCAATCATTTGGACAAAGGTTTTTATGGTGTCGTCGCTAGCCGCCCCGCTTACGAATTTTTTCAACGCCTCGGCGACCTCCGTCCGAAAGACTCCGGTATCGACGTCTTGCCGCGACATTGCGATAATCTTGGTTGGCTCCGTGAACTGCCCGTCAAGATAGCGGTGCAGAAGCGCCGGGTAGAGCTTTCGATAGGCGAGATCACCCGTGGCGCCAAACACGGCGAGGTGGAACGGAGGAACTTTCAGAATACGTGAAGCCATAGATTCTCTTGGCATTTGTCCGGCGTCGCGCAGCATAGCCAAGCGGTGCTCATAAGCAAGAGTTCACTTCGGCGCTTGGTAGTGCCTCAGTTTGAGTTTATCCTATCCGGCGTGGCGAAGATGTGGATCTAGAAGGCTGCGCAGAATGAACCGCACTTTGGCCGTAATGGGTCTGTTGGGAGGGGCGTTCTTTTCCGGCTCGGCCGTTTGGTTTGCAAAAGACAGGACGGTCTGGCGGTTTCTGCAACTGTTCGGCTCGGCCTGCTTCATTTTAGTCGCGCTCACGCATGTCGCGGAAACGCTGGACTTGTTCCCAAGCATGGGATGGGGCCTACCAAACAGCTTCGGGCATTACTTGGACTTCGTTAGTGCCGTCCTTGGATTAACGATGGTCCCCGTAGGGATTCTCGCGGACGCGATCACCAGGCACAAAAATTCAAACTGAGCCAGTAGCCCGCGCGTTTAGATCGCTTGACGCTCCCGGTCCCATTCCCGAATAGTAACCGATATTCTGACAGAAGATTCGCTTGCGTCGAAGGAGCAAGGTTCATGCCCGCCCCCTCCCCTTTTGCGCCAAAATCCTATCCGGTTCTGCCTGAGATTGAAGGCGTGCGCTTTGCTTCCGGCGCTGCCGGTATCCGCTACAAGGGCCGGACCGATGTGATGCTTGCTTTGTTCGAGAAGGGCACAGAGGTCGCAGGCGTCTTCACCAAGTCGAAATGCGCCTCGGCGCCCGTCGAGTGGTGCCGCGCGCGGCTGAAACCCGGAACGGCGCGCGTACTTGTCGTCAACTCCGGCAATGCGAACGCGTTTACCGGCCGCAATGGCGCCGAGGCCGCCAAAATCACCGCCGCGCTTGCCGCTCGTGCGAGCGGCGCGCCTGTCGCCGAAATCTTCCTCGCATCGACTGGAGTCATCGGTGAACCGCTCGATGCGCAAAAATTTGATGGCGTCTTGGAGGCGCTCGTGGCAAACGCGGGTCCCGGCTGTATGTTTGACGCTGCCAAGGCGATTATGACGACCGACACTTTTCCAAAAGTTGCAACCGGTACGGCGCTGCTTAATGGCGTACAGGTGACAATTTCGGGCATGGCCAAGGGTGCCGGCATGATCGCGCCGGACATGGCAACCATGCTTGCTTTCGTATTCACCGACGCGCCGGTCGCCGCGCCCGCCTTGCAGACGATGCTTTCGAAGAGCGTCAAGACATCGTTTAACGCAATTACCGTCGATGGCGACACCTCGACCTCCGATACTCTGTTGCTGTTTGCGACGGGGGCCGCCGCTAAACGCGGCGCGCCAAAAATTGCGGCCGCCAACGACCGCCGCCTAGCTTCATTTAAACAAGCGCTGGACCGCATACTGCTCGATCTTGCCCATCAGGTCGTCAAAGACGGCGAGGGCGCGCGCAAATTTGTCGAGGTGACTGTAACCGGCGCGATCTCGGCGTCTTCGGCCAAGAAAATCGCCTTCTCGATCGCCAATTCGCCGCTGGTTAAAACGGCGATTGCAGGCGAAGACGCAAATTGGGGCCGCGTCGTGATGGCGGTTGGCAAAGCCGGCGAGCGGGCCGAGCGCGACAGGCTCGCAATCTTCTTCAACGATGTGCGCGTTGCCCATAAGGGTCAGCGCGATCCTGCCTATGACGAGGCGGAAGTCTCAAGGCTCATGCGTGCGGCGGAGATAAAAATCCGCGTGGATCTGGGCTTGGGCAAGGGCGAAGCAAAGGTTTGGACCTGCGATCTCACCAAGGACTATGTCACGATCAACGGCGATTACCGCTCGTGAAACTGTTGCTTGTTGCCGCTGCTGCTCTCTTCGACCCGGATTGCCGGGTGCTGATCGCGCAGCGCCCGCAGAACAAGGCACTCGGCGGCCTTTGGGAATTTCCGGGCGGCAAGGTTGAAATGGACGAGCAACCGGAGGCGGCCTTGATCCGGGAATTGCACGAGGAACTCGGGATCGTCGTTGACAAGGCCTGCCTCGCGCCGCTCACATTTGCGAGCTTCGCCTATCCCGACTTCCATCTCCTGATGCCGCTTTACATCTGTCGCCGCTGGAAAGGTTTTGTCGCCGCGCGCGAGCATCAGGCTTTAAAATGGGTGCCGCCCAAGGAACTTCGCGCCTATCCGATGCCACCCGCCGACGCACCTCTTGTTGCGGCGTTGATCGATCTATTGGATTGAGATGTGGGTGCAAAGGCAGCGGCCTTTCAGCTAACGCGTGAATCTATCCCTCCTCGCACCACAGCTCGGCCAGCTGACGGGAGTTGGACGAAGGGCCGCGACAGCTTATATATGATAATATTCTTTATCAAATTTAGGTAATCCATGAATTGGAGCTTTCTCAGCCGCCCCGAATTTCTAGCACCGACGTTCGGCTTGGTTGGTGTTGGTTGGTTCAGGCATTTCAGCTTGGGTCACTAAGAGCATTCACCGCGAGCGCTTAGCGGCTGACCGAAAGTTAGCGGAACAAAAGTTCAAGCTCGACAATGACTTGGCTGAGCGGAAAGTTTCCCCCGACATAGCGTTAGCCGAGAAAAAGCTGGCGCTTGACCGTGCCTTTGAAGCTTGGAAACGTCGCACCGAATTGGCAGAGGAAGTCCTCGCGGACTTCTATGAGGCGCGCGACATCATCATGGCCGCTAGTTCTCCCGGCGGCTTTGGCGATGAAGGTAGCACGCGCCAAAAAGAGCCGTGGGAAACAGAGGATGACACCAGACTCCTCAATTCGTATTTCCGCACCGCTGAGAGACTGCTGAACAAGAGCGAATTTTTCGCCCAACTGTCAGCAAGGCGAAATCGCTTCCTTGCTCTCTTCGGTCAAGGAGCTGCCAAACCTTACGATGAGATATTCCGAATACGAGGGGAAATTTTGATCGCAGTGCGAATGCTCATCATGACTCACCAACAACGTGAACTTGACTCACTGCGGCACGACCGCCAAACGTGGGAAACGACAATGGGGTGGGTCCATACTGAGCAAGACCCAATCGAGACGCGTCTGAATCAACTCACCGTGGGCATTGAGGAAATTTGTCGTCCGGTTATTCAGAAAATTGCGCCATGAACCGACTCGTCCCCATCGCGGTCCACGTGCCCGCGCTCATCCACGCCGTCGGCGATCGCACGCAGACCCCCATTTTGGGAATTCTTCGCCGCCAACATCCGAAAGCCGCACGCGACACGGTCCAAGCTCACGACAGATGACGGATAATCCATTTGATCGTCTGCTCCACGCGCCTGGTGTAGGGCGGAAACAGCATCGGGACGAGGCTGAATTTGTCCTCGAGCACCGCGCGTTCATGCGAGAAGGCGCGGAACCCATAAAACC
>JBPYDY010000292.1:0-4876 GCA_051986155.1 Methylocella sp. | reverse complement strand
TGGCTTCCGATTGACCAAGCAATCGCCTGCATTCAGGGCTAAGCTCCCGCGATTCAATTCATTTTAGCTATGCGTTTCAGGCCAGCACAAGTGACATAATTGTAATCTCCCAAGTTCCTCTCATAGGACTATGACCGGCGTGTGCTTTTGAGAGAGATGGCATTGCCGTTTCGGGAGCTGGTCCAGCTGAGCCGGCGAGATCGACCCTTTGGCGCAGCGCTTGGCCTCCTTCCTCTCCGCCGGATCGCCGATCCTTGGGCCGAATTTTAAACCTGGGCACCTGCGACGCACGCTGACACGAAACTCCTCACCGGTCCCTATCGCAACACAGTCGAGCACATCAGCGTCCCGCGCGTGCTTTGGCTATTGTCAAGCGGCTCCTGGGATAACGCGGCACCCCGCTTTGACAGTGCAACCCAATGTGATCGAGAGCGGACCCCGCCGGTTGGTGAAGGCTCCCACGGGCAATGCCGCTCGCGGGGTGCCCGGGCAGAACCCGTGCATACACCACCGGAGTGGCTAACATACGATGCCGCCAGAGTCCCGAAAGCCGTCAAGCTTGTGCGCGCGGAGGCTCCGCGAATTCATGAGTTCGTTCCTTACTGCATCCAGGCCATGTTAATAACACAGGGACGGGGTTTAGCACCGGGGAAGGCGCATCCGGGTAGGATCACGGATGAGGAGCCGGAAGCGAAAATGGAGGGACCGGCCTGCATATCCAATCGGAATCAAAAATGGCAACGCCACGCAGGGGGTTGGCGTCGATGCAAGAACAGAGCGCGTATTGGAGAACACCAAGGAGGAGTAGAATCCCGATTAATGAATCGGTTGAATGTAAGAAAGGCATCGGCTGCCGTCGCGTTCATCGGCTCTCGGCCCGGTCCGGTTACGGGAAGAAAGTTGATTAACCGTCTAGCGACCGTGAGCCTCCTGGCTCTTCTCCTCCTATCGTCGCAGGCCTCTGCAGGACCGCCGTTCATCACCGACGACCCGGAGCCCCCCGAATATCTCCACTGGGAAGCCTATATTTTTTCGGAGGGAACTCCTTCGACGGGGGGGATAAATGGCGTGGTGCCGCCCTCCTGCGACTGCAATTATGGCGGCCTGCCAAACGTTCAACTCCATATCCAGCCGGGCACGGCGATCGCCCGGGAGAGCGGAACTTCCCTCCAGTGGGGGCTGGGCGACACAGAATTTGGCCTCAAATACCGGTTCATCGAGCAGGACAAGGACGATTGGATCCCGTCGGTCGCGGTCTACCCAAAGCTAGAGGCGCCCACAGGCGATGCGGCGCGCGGACTAGGCACCGGCAGGACCCACGCGTTCTTTCCGCTCTGGCTGCAAAAGGATATTGGCGACTGGACGACCTTTGGCGGCGGCGGCTTTTGGATTAATCCCGGTCCAGGCAACAAAGACTTCTGGTTTGCGGGGTGGGTAGTGGAACGCAAAATTACCAGCAATCTCACGCTCGGAGTGGAACTGTTCTACCAGACGCCCGATAAAATCGGTGGCTCACAATGGACAGGTTTTAACATCGGGGGGATCTATGATTTCACCGATCACTACCATTTCCTTGTCTCGTTCGGAAAAGCGCTTCAGCATCCGAAAAACTCAAACGAATTCCTCTGGTACGTGGGCCTGGAATGGACCGGTGGAGATTAACGGGGGCGACGCTGAAGGAAGGAGTAGTTTAGTTGGAACGACCACCGAAGTGTACTGCGACGCCACTTCTTGAATCGGACCAATTGTCGGCATTAAAAGCAAACCCCGCCGGGCAAAACGCGTGAGGAAGCAGGCGAACCCCGTGCCCCAAAACTGGGCCGGCGCGGCGAGCAGGCCACTTCGCGCCTTGCTCTGGGCGCGCGGATTACGCGACTTTGGAGATGGGTTTGTCGCCGTGCTGCTGCCGGTCTATCTCAAGGCGCTCGGCTTCTCAACTTACGAGATCGGCCTGTTGGCGGGAGCTGCTCTGTTGGGCTCCTCGGCACTTACCATTGCGATCGGCCTTGTGGGTGCGCGCGTCGAGCATCGGCGTTTGCTGCTTTGGGCAGCGATGCTGATGAGTGTGACAGGCGTGGCTCTGTCGATCGCCAGTTCCTACGTATTTTTGCTCTTCGTTGCCTTCGCCGGAACGGTCAACCCGTCAGGCGCAAGCGCCAGCGCTTTCGTGCCGGTCGAGCACGCCTTGCTGGCGCGTGAGGCGGCTGGTCGCGAGCGGACCGCGGCTTTCGCTCGTTACGGCCTCTTCGGCACGTTGGGCGGCGCGTTGGGCGCGTTGGCGGCGGCCATCCCCGATTTCATGGCACGAATTGGGTTTTCGACAGTCTTTGGCATCAAGGCGATGTTCGTGCTCTATGCGATACTCGGGGTTGGCGGATTGCTGCTCTATGCGCGCATTCCCCCTCAGCCGCCGCACAAGCTTTCTCATCGCATGCCAGTTCTCGGCCCATCGCGCGTCATAGTCTTGAAATTCGCCGCGCTTGTTAGCGTCGACGCGTTCGCCGGCGGCTTTATTGTCCGATCATTGTTGGCGCTCTATTTGTTCGAACGCTTCGGCCTGTCACTCTCGGCGGCGAGCCTGTTCTTTTTCTGGTGCAGCGTCCTTTCCGCCTTCTCTTACCCGGTCGCGGCGCGGCTTTCGACGCGGCTCGGGCTCGTGAACACGATGGTCTTTACTCACATCCCCGCGAGCTTGTGCCTGATCCTTGCGGCCTTTGCACCATCGCTCTCTATAGTGTTCGGCCTGCTGCTCATGCGGTCGGCATTAGCGCAAATGGACGTGCCGATCCGCTCTTCATATTTAATGGCAGCGGTGACCGAGGCAGAACGCACGGCAGCGGTGAGCTTCACTACGGTGTCGCGCAGTCTTGCTGCCTCGCTCAGCCCGGGGCTCGCCGGCGTACTCTATTCGCTATCGTGGCGGGGCTACCCTTTGCTTATCGGCGGCATCTTCAAGATCGTTTACGATATCCTGTTGCTCGGCCAATTCCGTGGCCTGAAGCCGCCCGAGGAGCGTTGAACCCGTGCCGCCCCAAAATTGAGCCCCGGGGCACGAGCAAGAGCACCTAGCGCAACAGCATGATAAGGCCGATGGCTACGATGAGCCAGAGCGCAATATGCCCGAGGCGCGCGCCGCGCGCTTCGGCCATGCCGATTTCCGCAAGAGCTTCCTGCGATAGCGCAACACCGTTTTCGGCCATGTCTTCGAGCTGGTCCAAAATATTCTCGCCCCGCGCGAGCGCCGACGGAAAGCTCGCGGCAAAGCGCGCCAGCGTCGTTGCTGCGCGCCCCGCGTCTTGCAATTTGCCGACCGGCCCGAGGTTCTGTGCGATCCATTCGCCGACGACCGGTTCGGCTGTCTTCCACACGTCGAGTTTCGGATCGAGCGTGCGCGCCACGCCTTCGGTCACGACCATGGTTTTTTGCAATAAAACGAGCTCGGTCCTTGTTTTCATGTCGAAGAGGCCCGTGATCTCGAACAAAAGAGTCAAAAGTTTCGCCATGGAAATCTGATCGGCGGGCCGCGAATGGATCGGCTCGCCGATCGCCCTGAGCGCCTGGGCGAAATCTTCGACCCGGTGAACGCGCGGCACATAGCCCGCCTCGAAATGGACTTCTGCCACCCGCAGGTAATCGCGCTTGATGAACCCATAGAGGATTTCGGCGAGAAACCGGCGCTCCTTGACGCCGAGGCGGCCCATAATCCCGAAGTCGACGGCGGTGAGGCGCCCCTGCGAGTCGGCGAACAGATTGCCCCGATGCATGTCGGCATGGAAAAAACCGTCCCGCATGGCGGTGCGCAAAAAAGATTGGATGACATTGCGTGCGAGGTCTTGCAGATCGTAACCCTTATGTTCGAGCGCATTGACATCGGACAACGAGATTCCATCGACCCACTCGAGTGTCAGCACCTCTTTAGTGGTCCGGTCCCAATCGACTTTGGGCACCCGGAACTCTTTGTCCTCTGCCGTATTCTCAGCATATTCGGACGCTGCCGCGGCCTCGAGCCGGAAATCCATTTCTATCTTGACCGTGCGGGCGAGCGTATCGACGACCTCGACGAGTTTGAGGCGCCGCGCCTCGCTCGAGTAGCGCTCGCCAAGTCGGGCGGCGAAATACATGTCGGCGAGGTCGCGCCGAAAAAGCCGCTCGACACCGGGGCGAAGCACCTTCACGGCAACTTCCCCGTCGGCTTCGCTTATACCCACGCGCGCCCTGTGCACTTGCGCGATGGATGCGGCGGCAACGGGCTCCCCAAAGCTCGCAAAAATGCGATCGAGCGGTTTGCCAAAGGCTGCCTCTATGGTCGCAATCGCGACTTGGCGCGGAAAGGCCGCCATCCGGTCCTGCAGAAATTCGAGCTCATACGCGACCCTATTGCCGACAACATCCGGCCGCGTCGCAAGAAACTGGCCGAGCTTCACATAGGAGGGACCGAGCCGGCTGATTGCGGCGGGAAGATTGGCAAGGCCAGGCGCCGGCTTGCCGGGCTTCGGTCTTGCCCGCCGCGGGCTGAGCAATCGCGCGAGTCTCAAGGGGACGCGCGCGGTCGGCGGTACGATTGCGGGGTCGAGGCCGTTAAAAACGCCGGCCCGCACGAGCACCAGGCCCGCGCGCATGAGCCGCAAAAGAGACCCCAGGGAAGAAGGCAAAACCGCCGCCCGCGCTAAGGAATGGCTCGATCTGGCAAGGCCGGGGAACAACGAAGGCGCCCCGTGGTGCGAAGCGCGATATCGCGCCTAACCAGCAGACGAATAGAGATCATGGCCTAAACCTTCCAGCCAGAGTGAATGGCGACAATCCCGCCCGAAAGCCGCGTGAACGAGGCCCGTGCGAACCCTGCCGCGCCGATCTTGCCGCAAAAACTCTCAGCGTC
>JBPYDY010000291.1:0-2675 GCA_051986155.1 Methylocella sp. | reverse complement strand
TTCCGCTGGCGTTGTCGCAGGGCGATCCGGCCGGCGTCGGTCCGGAACTTACGTTGAAGGCATGGCTTGGTACCCATGGATGTCCGGATGGGCCGGCGTTCTTCGCCGTTGCCGACCCGGATCATCTGGCCGCCGTCGCCAGGCAATTGAACATGGACGTTCCGGTCAAGGCCGCCGAGGCAGGCGAGAGCGCTGAGCTGTTCCGGCACGCGCTGCCGGTGTGTGCCTTAAACCAATCAGTCGCCGGCAAGCCTGGCGCTCCTAATGTGAAGGACGCCGCGGGAACCATTGCATCGATCGAGACTTGCGTGCGGCTTGTCCGCAATGGAGTGGCTTCTGCTGCCGTCACCAATCCGATTTCGAAGCAGCTCTTTTATCAAGCAAACTTCCCCTACCCGGGGCACACCGAATATCTGGCCGAACTGGCACAGCGTTATTTCGGCACGCGCGCGCGGGCAATCATGCTGATATGGGCGCCCGACCTTGCGGTCGTGCCGGCGACCGTTCACGTGCCGCTTGCGCGCGTGCCGGCGCTGTTGACGCGCGAGCTTCTTGTCGAGACGGGCATCGTCACCGCGCGAGATCTTGCTTCGCGCTTTGGGATAGAAAGCCCGCGCTTGGCATTCACCGGGCTTAATCCGCACGCAGGAGAAGGCGGCGCGATGGGACGCGAGGAAATCGAGATCATCGCGCCTGCTCTTGCCGATCTCGCGGCTGCGGGCGTTGCGGCGAGCGGACCCCATGCCGCGGATAGTCTGTTCCGGCCAAGCGCGCGCGAGAATTATCACGCCGTCATTGCGATGTACCATGATCAGGCCCTGATCCCGATCAAGACCATTGCGTTCGACCGCGCCGTCAATGTGACCTTGGGCCTGCCCTTTATCCGCACGTCGCCCGATCACGGCACCGCCTTCGATATCGCTGGCAAGGGCATTGCCAACCCGGCAAGCCTCGTCGCGGCTTTGCGCCTCGCGGCGAAGCTTGCACGCTATGCGGCCTCGTCCAGCCGCCCCGAAGCGAGCCGCGAATTACCGCCAAATTGCGCTTCGAGGCGCTGATGCAGACCTCCCGGCAGCGTCCGGCGGCAGCAGCAAGGTCCGATGGCCTGCCGCCGCTCCGTGCGGTCGCTGCCACACATGGGCTCGTTGCGAAAAAAACGCTTGGCCAAAATTTTCTGTTTGATCTCAATCTCACCCGCCGCATCGCCCGCGCCGCCGGCCCGCTGGCAAAGGCGACGGTCGTCGAAGTTGGGCCGGGGCCTGGCGGGCTCACGCGAGCGCTTCTTGCGGAAGGCGCGCAAAAAGTCATTGCAATCGAGCGCGACGCGCGCTGCATGCCGGCGCTAGCGGAAATCGCAAATCGCTATCCGGGAAGGCTCCGGATTGCCGAAGGGGATGCGCTCGAAATCGACTTCAAAGAGCTGATTTCCACGGAAATGCCCGCGCGGGTTTGCGCCAATCTCCCCTATAATGTTGCGACCGCGCTGCTCATTCGCTGGCTTGAGGCGGAGCCCTGGCCGCCGTGGTTCGACAGGCTCGTTTTGATGTTTCAACGCGAGGTGGCCCTGCGGATCTCCGCCGGCCCGGCCGACCGCGCCGCCTATGGGCGGCTCTCGGTTTTGGCCAATTGGCGCTGTAAGACCCGCATCCTGTTCGATGTTTCTCCTCAGGCATTTACGCCGCCGCCCAAAGTCTGCTCTTCCCTCGTCGAACTTGTTCCGCGCGCGGCGCCTCTTGCCTGCGACGTAAAGCAATTGTCGGCATTGACGCAGGCCGCATTCGGGCAAAGGCGCAAGATGCTGCGGCAGTCGCTAAAATCGCTTTGCGGAGGCGATGCCGGGCCTTCGCTCGCGCGCGCAAAGATCAATCCGGAGCTGCGGGCCGAAGAAATCGCAATCGCCGACTTTGTTGCCTTGGCCCGTGCGCTTGCGGAGCTTCGCGGCATTGGCCCCCCCTAACATCCGGTTGGTGGGAGCATCAACTGAAGCGGATGCTGTTGAGCATCATCCACGTTTGGATCAACTTATGGGGGCAAGGTCGCAAGCCGCGGCAGCGCGTCTTGGGTCAGCCGGGGCAAGGAGACTCTTCTCCCTGGGCCAAATCCGCGCCGGTAATTGTGAGCGAGCATCGCAAAGGCGAGCGCGGCGCCTGTTCGTCAATCACATAGAATCTTTGCTCGCCAGCACGAATTGCTCCCTCGCGATGCTCACTCACAAGGGATTACGGTCAGGCTTTTTGTCGAGAGGCGCCAAGAGACCGGCTTGCGTGATAAGACTTCGCATCGGACGGGCGCATGTCTGATCCGGTGCGCGCGATCGCTTAAGCCATCCCACTCTAATGCGCGAACGAGTTTTGTCATTGCTGCTATCATTATTGCCGAAGGCGCCGTCTCGAAGCATGGGAGCAGACGAAACCTGCGTCTCGAAGCATGAGGCAGTCTACGTATACCGCGCGCACGGGCAGCAGAAAAACGCATCGGAACTTTGCAGGCGAGGATCGTGACCCCGAGCCAGCGCGCCGTCGGCGCGTCCTTGACTGCAAAGTTCAAGTGGCGCATGCTCAAGTGACGTCGCCGATGTTGATTTCAAAGCTGATGGAGAAATCGAACGCCCTGCGCAAGCTCGCAACTATTGTCGCCGCGTCTGCCGCAATCTTCTGGAGCGCCGTCGCGATGTC
>JBPYDY010000290.1:0-5658 GCA_051986155.1 Methylocella sp. | reverse complement strand
AAAGAAGCAGGACCATTAAGATGCCAAGCTTCGGGTGTAATCGCATCAAATCCTCCCCGCGCTTCTGGATTGCACCAGACTCACTTTGACCGTCTAGCCCAGAGGTATTGCGAATAAACCGTGGTTGCAACGAGCGCCAGCATGAGCAAGGCAAGCACGGACACCGCACCCGCACCACCTGCAGGCGTTGCATAAGCGCGGTAAATCGACTGAGGCGTTTGCGCCGAAAACGGACTGAAATGCGCGAGCCAGGCCAGGACAACGCCAATCCCCGCAATGATCGCCCAGAACAAAGGGCCGACTTTGTTTTTCAGGTAGAAATAGAGCCTAAAGCCGAGGATCGCGTATTTGCTTAGAAGCACCGCTATGACCGGTGCAGATCCGGCAAGAGACAGGCCAAAGTCGCCCCGGATGACATGATCAACGTCGTGGCCGAGGCTCAGTAAGACTATGACGGTTATCAGGATGGCGAGTTTTTTGTCAGGCACGCGGACCTCCTGATGGTGCGCGCTGGGACCAGCACCGGCTATCGCGTTAGGCTAAAACGGCGGCCAATGGAAGGTCAACGGCTCGCGGACGGATTGCGTTTCCTGCTTAGGCGATCTTGCCGAAGAAACCTGCACCTTTGGGCAATGACGTTCTATCTATATGTCAATTGGCGCGCGGGCTCCCAACGAGCGTCAGCAGTGCTGTGCAGCGGAGCGCAGGAATAAGAGTATACGCCCATGACAGGTAAGTACATGCCCGGTTTTGGGAACGATTTCGAGACCGAGGCGCTGCCGGGTGCGCTGCCGCAAGGGCAAAACTCGCCGCAGCGCTGCCCCTATGGTCTCTACGCGGAGCAATTGTCGGGCACACCTTTTACCGCGCCCCGAGGCAGCAACGCCCGCTCCTGGCTCTATCGCATGCGCCCCTCGGTTAGGCATGCGAGCCGTTTTGCGCGAGCCGAAGTTCCCTTCTGGAAAACGGCGCCTCATATCGCCGCGCCGGATCTGCCGCTCGGCCAATTGCGTTGGGGTCCCTTGCCCATCCCCAACGAGCCGCTGACTTTTATGGCTGGATTGCGCACCATGACGACGGCTGGCGACGTCTATACCCAGACCGGCATGGCGGCTCATGTTTTTTTTGCAACCCAGAATATGGAAGACGACTACTTTATGAATGCGGACGGCGAATTGCTGATCGTTCCGCAAACCGGCGGTTTGGAAATCGCTACGGAGCTCGGGCGCATCGACATTCTGCCCGGCGATATTGCCGTCGTCCCGCGCGGCATGACGTTCAAGGTCATGCTGCAAGACGGCCCCGCGCGCGGCTATATCTGCGAGAACTATGGCGCGCGATTTGCCTTGCCTCCGCGCGGCCCGATCGGCGCCAATTGCCTCGCCAACTCGCGCGACTTTAAGACGCCTGTAGCAAGCTTCGAGGAAAAAGAAAGCGCCTGCTGCCTCACGGTCAAGTGGTGCGGGGCGTTTCATGTTTCGGAAATTGATCATTCGCCGCTCGATGTCGTTGCCTGGCACGGCAATTACGCGCCCTATAAATATGATCTGCGGAGTTTTGCGCCGGTTGGCGCTATCGCATTCGACCATCCGGATCCGTCAATCTTCACCGTATTGACCGCGCCGTCGGGCGAGGCAGGCGCCGCCAATGTCGATTTTGTGATTTTTCCAGAACGGTGGCAGGTTGCCGAGCACACATTCCGGCCGCCGTGGTATCACAGAAACATCATGAGCGAGTTCATGGGATTGATATTCGGCCAATATGACGCAAAGGCAGAGGGTTTTATGCCGGGCGGCATGTCGCTTCATAATTGCATGCTGCCGCATGGACCCGACAAGCAGGCTTTCGATAAAGCGAGCTCTTCGGAGCTAAAGCCGCAAAAGCTCGAGAACACGCTCGCCTTCATGTTTGAAACCCGCTATCCCCAGCAAGTGACGGATTATGCGGCTCGCCTGCCGGCCTTGCAGGCGGACTACGCCGATTGCTGGCAAGGCCTGGAAAAGCGCTTCGACCCTAAAAGGAAATAACTTTCGTAACTTAGAGGCCGCATGAAGCTTGCGACACTCGCCAATGGCATGCGCGATGGGCGCCTTGTTGTGGTTTCACGCGATCTTGCCTACGCGACGAGCGGGGAGGGCATTGCTGCAACTCTCCAGCAGGCGCTCGATGACTGGCCCCATATCGCCCCGAAGCTCGAAGCGCTTGCCACATCGCTTGAACATGGCGCAGTACCGCGCGAACGGTTCCGCGAGCATGACGCGCTTTCGCCTTTGCCGCGCGCTTTCCAATGGATCGATGGCTCCGCCTATTTGAGCCATGTCGAGCTGGTCAGAAAGGCCCGCGGCGCGGTCATGCCGCCGGAGTATTGGACCGAGCCCTTGCTTTATCAGGGAGGATCGGATGCTTTTCTAGCTCCCCGCGAGCCAATTAAGGCGGCGGACGCAGGATTCGGCGTCGATTTTGAAGGCGAAGTCGCGGTCATCTTGAACGATGTTCCGATGGGGGCAGGTCTCACCGAGGCGCGAGCTGCAATCGCTCTCATTGTCCTTGTCAATGACGTTTCCCTGCGCAACCTCATCCCGGGGGAACTTGCCAAGGGGTTTGGCTTCTTCCAGTCGAAACCCTCTTCCGCATTCTCGCCAGTCGCCGTGACCCCAGATGAGCTTGGCGCTGCCTTTGACGGGGGACGCCTGCATCTGCCTTTGCTGGTCAGCCTCAATGGCAAGCCGTTTGGACGGGTGGAGGCCGGCCGTGGAATGAATTTCGATTTTCCGGCGCTTGTCGCTCACGCGGCTAGGACAAGGCCGCTTTGTGCAGGCACAATCCTCGGCTCTGGCACCGTCTCCAATAAGGAAGGCGATGGCGGCCCAGCCCGGCCCATTGCCGATGGCGGAATTGGCTATTCATGTCTTGCCGAAGCACGCATGGTCGAGGCTCTCCGCGACGGCGCGGCAAAGACGCCATTTCTCCGGTTTGGCGATGTGGTGCGCATCGAGATGAAGGACGCGAGCGGCCAATCCATTTTCGGCGCTATCGAGCAAACGGTCGAACCTTATGCAAATTCAACTGCCCCTTGAGCCATGCCTCTTTGGCTATTGGCGGTCGAGCGCGGCCTATCGCGTGCGGATCGCACTGAACCTTAAGCAGGTCACGGCAAAACACATCGCCGTGGCGTTGGATAAAGGCGGGCAAACGAGCGAGAGCTATCGCGCCCAAAACCCCGCGGGTCTTGTCCCGTTCTGGCGGGAGCCCGATGGATTTAGCCTGGCCCAGTCACTTGCCATCATCGCTTACCTCGATGAGACCTATCCGGATCCGCCCCTGCTGCCAGCCGAGGCACGGCAGCGGGCATTCTGCCGCGAAATCGCTTATACGATTGCTTGTGACATCCACCCAATCGGCAATCTGCGGGTGTTTCAAAAACTCGCTGCGGATTATGGCGCAGCCGCCGAAAGCCCCGCCGCCTGGAACCGGCATTGGATCGCCGCCGGTTTTGATGCCATCGAGGCGCGCCTCAACTCCACGGCGGGGCGCTATGCCATAGGCGATAGGATAAGCCTTGCGGACGTCTGCCTCGTTCCCCAAGTCTATAATGCGCGGCGATACGGCCTCGATTTGACACCGTATCCCCGGATTGCCGCGGCGGACGCGGCGGCAAGGGAGCTATCGGCCTTTGCAATGGCGGCGCCCGAACGGCAGCGTGGCGTCCCTTAGCGTCTCTCCGCCTAGCAATTCTCGGGTGCCGGGATGGAGCTGGCGTAAACCAGAGCGGAGTAGAAACGCGGAATGTCAAGGACGTTGATCCTGCTTGGGCTGGTCTTAGTAGCGGCCGGCTTATTGTGGCCGTGGCTCGGATGGCTTCCGCTCGGCCGCCTGCCCGGCGACATCGTCGTCGAGCGCCACAATTTTACCCTCTATTTCCCAATCGCCACGGGACTACTTGTCAGCCTGGCCCTGACTCTGCTTTTCTGGGTTTTTAACCGGTAACTGCGCAAAGATTTGCACGGCCAAAGTTGCGCCAATTAAGAGGCCGGTGGTTAGGCCGGCCGTACTCGCAAAAGCGTCTTGGATCTTCGCATGCCGGCCGGGAATCCAAATCTGAAGGATTTCAAAGGCGCCGCTTGCTGTTGCAAGCCCGAACCAGAAAGCCAGACGCTCGCGAAGGCTGAGATATGCGAGGCTTAAAGCAAGGCCCGTGCAAGCGTAAGCCGCAAAATGTTCGGCCTGCCCGGGAAAGCCCGAATGAGGACGCTCGGACCCAGGCACTAGGGACAGGATTGTGATCGCCGCTACTCCGGCCCAGCCCGCGATGCGGGCAAGGTGCGTGAGCAGCGGAGCAAACGTTCTCGCGAAGCCTATCGGCGAATCATTAACGGCGCGATTCATAAAATTCTTCTCTCAATTTCCGAGGTTAAAATTGTATTCTAAAGCAATGTCATACATTTATCTCGGCGTGATCCTTTGAGAGGTGGCGCGCAACGTCTGATGACGGAGCATCCAAACTCGGAACATCGTTCGGCAGCGATGGGTCGCGCGCGCTGAGCGCGGCAACTGCCATGCGGCCAAGGTCAACTGCAAGCTGCTCAATAAATCTCTTGTCTATCTTTAGGTTCAGCGGCGGCTTTGAGAGCATGTCGTAATGCCGAATGAAGGGGACAGCCTGCTGCGTGAGCCAGATTGTTGCGACGATGATTTCCTCACGTTCAGCGGTAGGCAGCAGGAATCGGCGAACGATCTTTTCGGCTTGATCGAGTAATGGCAATTTTGCGCTGGAGATAAAATCCCGCCACACCGGAGTCGGTGCCAGCGTCTCCCAGGCGAAAATGCGCAGATACCGGCTGACTTGGCCATGTTTAAAGAGGGGCGTCAACTGTTGGCGGATAAAGAGACGCACCGCCTCGTCCCGGTTCACGCAGAAAATTGCGTCTTCATCGAGGAGCGAAGCTTCGTTGAGTGCAGCGACGGCCAAGTACAGAACCTCGCGATAAAGCCCCTCCTTTCCGCCAAAATGATAATTAATCGCTGCCTGATTGACCTCTGCGCGCTGCGTAATCTCGCGCACCGAGGTACGGTCAAAGCCATTTTCGGCAAAGGCGTTGGTCGCATGATCGAGGAGTGCCTGGCGGGTGATCTCACTTATTTTGGCCATCACAATTTCTTGGCAACAGAGGTCAGGGCACCGCCCATCGATGCCGCAATGGCGACAACAAAGGAGTTCGAAGCAGAGACGATATTTTGGAGGTCGGTGGCAAGTTTCATCCCATATTGGAGGGAAAGAAACGACTTTTCTTCGGCGGGCTCGGACGCGACGGTGGGTACTATCGGCGAAATTGGCGGCCGCGGTGGCAGAGTTTTTGCTGCGATGTGGGCGAGATGAGTCTTACGGGAACCCGGCTCCTCCCTTGGTGTGGCCGACCACCGAGGCGGTGGCAGCGGTACGGTCGTGGCGTTTTTAGGCTCTTCCGCTGCGCTATTGGCGGTCTGCCTGGCAGCCACGGCAGGCTCTTTGAGAGCGGCGACATGGGTAAGCGCAACCCGCTCCAAAAAATCAGCTAGCGGCTCTCTAGCATCTAGTGTTGCCAATTCTCCATAATTGTAAGGGGCCTCTCCATTACGGGCGAGCCGTGCGCTGTCTGGCGTAACGGAGGGTGCAGTATT
>JBPYDY010000289.1:0-4975 GCA_051986155.1 Methylocella sp. | reverse complement strand
ACACAAAAGTTTCGATGTTGCCGTTTGCCGTTTCTCCGGCTTTGGCCGCCGCTCGCACTGTGCCGGCAATGGCATCGAACGAATTCGGTGACCGGGCAATGAAAAAGCGCGCGCAATAACCAAGGCCAAAGGCGAAGAGTTTCATGACGCCTGGCCTTGCTGCATTTGCGGCGCTCCTGCGCCCGCGGCCGCCCCGGCCATTACCTCGCCACTTGCCGCCTCCCATTCGGCTTGAACTTCTTCGTCGGTTTCGCCGGAACGCCAGCGTCGTTCCAGTTCCTCCAAACACCCCTTTGAAACAAGCTGGCTCAGCGCCCAGACCGCCATTGCCCGCACGAGAGGGGATGGGCTTTGCAGTTTCTCCTCGGTGAGGATGGCGAGCGACGGGTCGGAGCTGTTGCCCGCCGCGATCAGCAGATTGCGCATGAAACGGTCAAAGCCTATCCGCTTGATTGGGCTTGCCGAAAAAAGAACTCGGAACGCGGCATCGTCAAGGCACATCAAATCGGCGATTTTGGGAGCTCCGAGGTCGCGGCGTGCCTGCAATTTCGTTTCGCGCGCCTTGGCCGCAAATTTATTCCAAGGGCAGACCGCAAGACAATCGTCGCAGCCAAAGATGCGGTTGCCTATAGCCGCCCGGAATTCGCGGCCGATATGGCCTTTGTGTTCGATCGTCAGATAGGAGATGCAGCGGCGCGCATCGAGAACATAGGGGCGCGGAAAGGCTTTTGTTGGGCAGATGTCGAGACACGCCCGGCAGCTGCCGCAATGATCGCTTTCGGGCGCGTCGGCAGGAAGCCGTATATTGGTGAAAATCGCCCCCAAGAACAGCCAAGAGCCAAATTGCTTGGAAACGAGATTGCTGTGCTTGCCGGTCCAGCCAAGACCTGCCGCCTGAGCGAGCGGCTTTTCCATCACGGGCGCGGTATCGACAAAGACCTTGAGTTCTGCGCCTTCGGCCTGCACCGCAAGCCACGAGCCGAGCTCTTTAAGCCTGCCTTTGATCAGCAAGTGGTAATCGCGGTTTCGCGCATAGACGGAGATGCTCGCGGCCGATTTATGGCTTAGAGTCGCAAGAGGGTCGCCATCCGGGCCATAATTCATGCCGAGCATGATGATGCTTGCGACGCCGGGCCAAAGTTTGCGCGGATCGGCCCGCCGCTCTTCGGTCGCTGCGAGCCAGTGCATTGTCCCGGCGGCCCCGGAATCGAGCCAAGCCCGCAGCCTGGCCGGCGCCTCTGGAATGGCGCCCGGATCGGTAACCCGGCAGACATCGAAACCGAATGTTTTCGCTTGCTCGCGCAACCGTGCCTTGAGCTCAGCTTTTAAAAATCCAGGTCGGCGTAGGCTAGGCTCGGGGCGAGCCCCGGCAGGCGGTCGGCCAGCAGCGACCGGAACGACGGGCGGGATTTGATCCGCGCGTACCAAAGTTTTGCCCCCTCGTTCTCGTCCCATGGCACGTCGCCCAGAAAATCCACCGAGGAGAGATGAGCCGCGGCGGCAAGATCGGCATAAGATAGCCTGTCTCCCGCGAGCCAGTTCCGGTTGGCCGCAAGGTAGCCAATATAGCGCAAATGGGTGCGGATATTGGCCCGCGCCGCGCGCACGAGGTCCATATCCGGACCCCCGCCGCCCTGCTCGCGCGGCACGAATTGCTTATAGACTTTCTCGGTCATGAGCCAATTTGAAACTTCCTGAAAAAACTTCAGATTGAACCAATCGAGAAGGCGGCGCACCTCAGCGCGCGAGCTGGGATCTTCGGGCAATAGCCTGTGCCGGCCAAGACTGATGCCCCGGGTCTCGTCGTAATACTCCGCAATCGGACCGCAGCCAGAGAGAACCGCCCCGGAATGTTCAACAAGAACCGGGGTTCGCCCGGCTGGATCGAGCAGCAGGAACTCCCGCCTGCGCTCGAAAGGCTTTTCCTCGACGAGCTCAGGCTTGATCGCATATTCGCCAAGCAACAGCCGGGCAAAGCGCGAATGCGGGCAGAGCGGATAATGGTAAAGCGTGACCATTCGGCTTCGCGTTCGAGGGCACCCGGAAATTGAAGCTTGGGCAGCGTCGGCGGACGATGAATTGAGCAGATCTTCGGTTCGCCGTTTCGCTCCTTTGGACAATTCCCAGCCGAAGTTAATAGCTGGTTAACACGAGGGTTTCTTCTTCGAAGCGGCGCAGGGCGGGTTGAATCGTTTGGCGCCGCTTCGTATGGGAAAAAAGCCGTAGACCGATGAGGCTTCTTTGACCGGAGGGAATTTTGGACTTCGATACGCACGCTCAATCTGATCCCGGGACCGCACAGGCCGCCTGGGCGAAAGCCATCGAGGCAAGCTCGTCTTGCTTGCGCAGTCACGCCTTCGTCGAAGTGAGCGCGCTTTCTCCCGATTGGATCGACGCCGGGTTGGACCTTTGCGAAGGCCAAGAGGTGAGCTTGTTTTCGGTAGGCATGATTTGGCTTGCCAAAGACCTTGGCATTGGCGTGAAGGGCGACGTTGCCTTGTAGCACCGGATTGGAGCGGGTGGGAGGATCGCAAAATCGATCGGCACCACAACCAGCTTTCGGGCCCATCAGAGCGGGCGCCTGATGCTGGTTGCGAAGCCTCCCGGCGAGTGGCTCGATCCAACCGGCCGTTTCGATCCAAGCTATCCGCGTGCCGGAGCGGCCGGCGCCCTTACCGTTGCGGTGCTGATCTGGTGCGGACGGGCGCGGGAGGGACTGGCGCGGCTAAGCGCCAGCGATGCGAGCGGATCGGCAGCCCGCGAGATCGCCCGCCTCGAGGCGCAAACGTCGCTGCCGCCTGGCTGGCGGGATATGTGGCAGCTCGGAGAGACGGAGATTTTCCGCGCCGAGCCTGCGGGGTCTGAGCCTGCGCGGATCTGCAGCCGCACCGCGCATAATGCAGGCATTTTGCAATTTCCGGTCGACGTCGCGCTCGATCAATCGACGCGCCTTTCGTGGGCGTGGCGCGCCGACCTTTTGCCGTCGAAACTGCGCGAGGACGTGCTGGCAAATCACGATCATCTCTCGATCGCGGTGGAATTCGACAACGGCCGCGAGCTTGCCTATATGTGGAGCGCCGCCCTGCCGGAAGGCAAGGTCTTCCAATGCCCCTTGCCTTGGTGGAAGACGCGCCAGACATATCAGGTTGTTCGCTCCGACCTCGCTAAGCTCGGCCAATGGCTCGAGGAAGAGCAGCCCATCCTCGATGATTATGAGCGCGCGATCGCAGGCGCGCCACCGAAAAATATTGCCGCCGTGTGGCTCGTTGCAGCGAGCGCCTTCCAGAAGGGCAGGGGCCAATGCTGCTATGCGCGGATAAGGCTAAAGAGCGGTAACGGCGAGCTGTTCATCGGCCCATGAGCAGAGCGCCCGAGCCTTTTGGTCAGGTTTGGCCAGCAACCAGACCGAACCGCTGGCATGTTTGGCGCAAGGCCATGCGCCTAGTCTGCCTTGATCCTTTCAGACAGGGGCAGCAATGACGGAAAAGGAAAGCGGGCCCGCGGGCGGCATGGCGGCACCCGCGCCGCAAGGAGCGCCGCCAGATGACCCGCAGCGCGAGGAAACCTTATCTGCGGCCCTCAACGCGAAGGCGCAATTCGCGATCGAGGCGGGAGATCTTGACAAGGCCGAGCTCGTTTTGGCCGAAGCAGAAAGGTCCCAGACCTTTGCGCTCGAACGCCATGCGCTCGACGCCGCGAAGACCTTGGCCCTGCGCGGCGGGATCGCGCTGGCGCGCCAACACTTTGGCGAAGCGGCGGAAAGCTTTGCTTCGGCAGCCGAGATTCTCCCTCCCGGGCATGAGGACGAACGCTTCGCCTATCTCAACGCCGAAGCGGACGCGTTTTACCGTCAGGGCAATAGGGGCCGCGGCGTGGAGGCTTTCGAGCTGGCCATTTCCCGCTATCGCCATCTCGCGCTGGTCAGACCCCGTTGCGACTTCCCCCATGACTGGGCAATGACCCAAATGCGTTTGGGCGCCGCATTGCAAACGCTTGGCGAATGCGGTGGAGGGGTGCAACTCCTCAAAGACGCCGCCGCCTATCGCTCGGCCCTCCAGGAATTTACCCGTGTGAGCGCGCCGCAACTTTGGGCCATGACTCAGATGAGTCTTGGCACCGCGCTCTTCCGTATCGGCGAGCAGGAGGCCGGCGCTGAAAGCCTCAATGAGGCGGCCGCTGCCTATCGCCAGGCTCTACAAGGAATATACAAGCGAGCGGGCGCCGCTCGATTGGGCCAGAACCCAAATGAATCTCGGAGCTGCCCTCGAGACGCTTGGTGTCCGCGAGGAGGGTACCGCGCGGCTTACCGATGCCATCGCCGTCTATCGCGAGGCCTTGGAGGTAGATACAAAAACCCGCGCCCCGGCCCTCTGGGCGATGACTCATTTCAGCCTTGGCAGCGCACTCTTTCGCTTGGGCGAGCGCACCGGCAGCACCCCTATGCTCAGGCAAGCCGCTGCAGCGTATCGAGAAGCTCTGCAGGAGCAAAACTGCAACCGCGCGCCAACCCAATGGGTGGCCGCTCAAACTTGCGTCGCAAACGTGCTTGTTGCACTCGGCGTAAGGGAAAGCGGCACGGAGGAGCTAGAGGAAGCCGTCTCCGCTTATGGCAAGGCGCTCGAGGTTTATGACCGCGAGCGGGCGCCGCTCCAATGCGCCATAATTGCCGCCAATCAGGGCATCGCGCTCTCTCACATCGACGAACGGCGGAAAGACGTGGAGATGGCAAAGCTGGCGGTTATCCGGATCGAGATTTCGCGCCGGCAAAGACTTGGCCGCAGCTGCCAACTATGAGGCGCGCTTGGCAAGAGCCCATGCTCTCGCCGCGGCACTCGTCAAGGACGAGGCTTCCTTGACACCGCAGCAGGCAAGCGCCTAAAACAGGCACCTCTGGTTAGAGCCTTGGGATCAAGAAAGCCGCCGTCCATCGAGGCGGCCGGCAAACGTCCGGCGGCACGTTGCGCTCCCGGGCGCG
>JBPYDY010000288.1:0-7427 GCA_051986155.1 Methylocella sp. | reverse complement strand
AGCGGGCCGTAAATCTTCGCGGGCGGCTCTTGCCGCCCAAGCCCTGCCGCAATGTCTTTTGATCACCCATAGCCGCGGATAGAATCGCATGGAAGGATCAGGCCGCATCCGGAACAAATGAAACCTGCGTTGCCATATTATCACGCTGTTGCAAAATTGCGCCATTTCCGGGGCTAAAATTCCAGCCATGTGACGTTGCCACAGGATTGTCATGGCGTTTGAAGTTTTTTCCATGGGGGTCAGGCCGGGTCAGGGAATCCGGCCGTCGCCAAATCCAATTGGCTCAAAATCAAAATAACGCAACAGCAGGGCCACTTATCCCGGCGCATTGCTTCCGGTGCCGGCAGGCCCGACCCGGGTTTCGCTCGCGTCCCGCCTGCCTCTAGCGCGGCGCGCGCACCCATCTGATGTCAAGATCACGCACCTTTTTGCGCAAAGTATTGCGATTGAGCCCCAAGAGCTCGGCGGCCTTGATCTGATTACCCCTTGTTGCGGCAAGCGCCGCGGAAATCAGCGGCTGCTCGATCTCCCGTAAGATCCGGTGATAAAGGCCTGGGGGCGGTAGTTCCCCGCCGCGTTCATGGAAAAGCTCGAAAAGATGGTCTTCCATGGCACTTGCCAGCGCTGGCCGCCTTTGAGACTCTTTTGACTGGGGACCGTCGCCACCGAGCGACGCCGTTGAGAATGGGCTTACCGCTGGTTCTTTGACGCTGAGTTCGAGATCGACCAATTGCGCCGTGACGACTTCTTGCGGATAGAGCGCGGCGAGCCGGCGCGATAGATTTTCGAGTTCCCTAATGTTGCCCGGCCAGCGGTGCCGCTTCAGGCGCTCGAGGGCATCGGCTTCAATCCGCTTGAGCGGCAATCCTTCGGCAGCGGCAAGCGCGAAGAAATGATGCGCAAGGTCGCCAATATCTTCGAGGCGTTCGCGCAGCGGCGGGAGCCGCAACGGGACAACGTTTAACCGGAAGAAAAGATCCTCGCGGAACAGACCTTGGCGGATCAGCCCGCCGAGTTCCTTGTTCGTCGCGGCGATGATACGGACATTCGTCTTGATGGCGCTGCGTCCGCCAACCGTCATGTATTCGCCCTGTTGGAGGACGCGCAGGAGTCTCGTTTGCGCCTCCATCGGCATGTCGCCGATCTCGTCGAGGAAGAGCGTGCCGCCTTCGGCCTGCTCGAAACGGCCGGCGTAACGCTGGGCGGCGCCGGTAAATGCCCCCTTCTCATGACCAAATAATTCGCTCTCGATCAGGTCGCGCGGAATGGCCGCCATGTTGATCGCAACGAACGGACCCTTCTGACGTTTGCCGTAGTCATGCAACGCCCGGGCGACAAGTTCCTTGCCGGTGCCGGATTCGCCGGTGATCATGACGGTCAAATCGGTCTGCATCAGACGCGCCAACGCGCGGTAGATTTCCTGCATGGCAGGCGAGCGCCCGACGAGCGGCATTCTCTCCATATCCGCGTCGGGCTCGACCTGGGCGGCGCACTTTGGCTCGCTCATCGCCCGGCCAACGATCGAGACGAGCTCTCGCAAATCGAATGGTTTCGGCAGATAGTCGTAGGCGCCGCGCTCGGACGCCTTGATCGCGGTTATGAAGGTATTCTGCGCGCTCATGACGATGATCGGCAGGCTAGGGCGCAGTTTTTTCATCTTTGGCAAAAGCTCGAAGGCATTCTCGTCGGGCATGACAACATCGGTAATGACGAGATCGCCCTCGCCCGACTGAACCCAGCGCCAAAGCGTCGCCGCGTTTCCCGTCGTGCGAACGTCATAGCCCGCGCGCGATAGAGCTTGGCTTACAACCGTCCGGATCGCAGTATCATCGTCAGCGATGAGGATATTTCCGGTCGCCATTATGTAACTCTCCAGCTGGTGGTGAACTGCACGGCAGGATTGCCGGCGACGGCCGGGATCGCGGCACGCTTCACTCGCTCCTCCCGCTCTGGATGATTCGCCGGGTATACATTGGCATCAGGATCCGGAACGTGGTGCGGCGACGAAAGGATTCGCATTCTATGGTTCCGCCGTGGTCGCCGACAATCTTGGCCACCAAAGCAAGCCCCAGGCCAGTTCCGGCCGCTTTGGTGGTGACGAACGGGCTGAAGAGATGCGCCAGCAGTTCCGGCGCGACGCCGCAGCCGTTATCACGAACGCAAAACTCAAGCGGCAGGCTAACTGCGTCTGTCACGCCAGCCATTTGCAGGCGCACGCCGGGGCGGAAGGCGGTCGTCAGCTCGATGTTTCCATCCCGCCGGGACTCGCCAATCGCTTCGGCGGCATTTTTCACCAGGTTCAAAAACATCTGAATGAGCTGGTCCTTATTGCCAAGAACGGGAGGAAGCGATGGATCGTAATTTTCGTGAAAGCGGATATGCCGTGCGAATCCGGCCTGCGCCACTTTCTTGACGTGGTCGAGCACGGCGTGAATATTGACGCGTTCGCGCTCTCCTGGCCGCGTGTCGGAGAATGCGCACATCCGGTCAACGAGCTTGACGATCCGGTCCGTCTCCTCGCATATCAGCCGCGTCAGCGAGCGGTCAGAATCGCTTGCTTCCGCTTCCAGAAGTTGCGCGGCACCGCGAATGCCCGACAGCGGATTCTTAATTTCATGCGCAAGAACCGATGCCATGGCGGCGACCGAGCGCCCAGCGCCTCGCTGGGTGAGCTGGCGGTCAATCTTCTCGGCAAGCGTGCGCTCCTGCACCATAACCAAGACGCCCTCGCAATCATTTTGGAGAGGGGTGACGAAAATGTCGACGAGCCGGTGATTTTCTGGCTTTGCCAAGCTTAAGCCAACGCGGTATTCATTGATCGCCGCGCGCGCCGATTGCACCTGGTTGACAAGGGCAAGCAGAGGAGAGCCCGCCGTGATAAGATTGGCAAGTTTGGTTTGCCTGAGGGCCGACCGGCTCATGCCGAAAAACGCCTCCGCAGCGGCATTAGCGTCGGCGATCGACCCGTCGGGCAAAATCGCGATCACCGCATGCGGCAACGCGTTCAAAAGCTTTGCGGGGCTGATATCGGAGGCCGCAGCTTCCCATATCGCCCCGTCAGGGACAAGCGCACTCACGCCGCGCCGCCTGGAGCGGAACGGTCCGCTCCAACCGACCGAGCAATTGTAAAGCTTGCGGTAAATCTATGGGCCAGCCGGAATGTGCCGGGGCCGGTTGCTCGACACATCGGAGCAAAAATTGGGCGCCTTCGGGTTCGCAGACGTCCAATTTGCCTTTGACCCCCGATTCTGCCTAAATTTTTAGCGTTGAGGCACATAACCCAACCATATGAAATTTATTGCGTGCGGCAAGGCCTTGTTTGCTTAACGAATGTTCAACCCAGGCGACAAATTGACGCCGCAGCTAAAACGGCCGAGTGTCGGCAATGAAACCAATAGGGCCACAGGCCTAACCGTTTATGAAACCAACGCCGGACTTGGCCATTCTCATTGCTGCGGCAGGGCGAGGCTCGCGCGCGGGAATGGGAATTCCGAAACAATATAGAGATTTAGCTGGCCGGCCGCTGCTTGTCCGCACCATCGAGAGCCTGGCGCGCGCCGCGCCCGGGGCCGCGCTTCTTCCCATTATTCATAGGGGCGACCTCGGGTTTTACGAAACCTGCAAGGCTGGCATCGAGGCAAATTTGGCTCAACGCCTTGTTGCGCCGGTATTCGGCGGAGCCACGCGCCAGGAAAGCGTCCGCAGCGGATTAGAAGCGCTTTCAAATGCGCCCACTCCTCCAGAAATCGTGTTGATCCATGACGCAGCTCGGCCATTTGTGTTTGGCTCGTTGATTGAACGCGCCGTTAGCGGCGCCACGGCCCATGGCGCCGCCGCTCCGGGCGTAACACCGGCCGATACGATTAAGCGGGTAGATGCCTGCGGATCGGTCGCCGAGACCCTGCCGCGGGGGCAATTGCGCGCGATACAGACTCCTCAAGCCTTTCGCTTTGAGCTGATCTTGGGCGCGCATCGAAAAGCGGCTTTGGCCGGCGCCGGAGACCTCACCGACGATGCCGCCGTGGCCGAATTTGCAGGCCATCGCGTTCAAGTCTTTGTCGGGGAGCCTTCCAACATGAAAATCACGACGCCCGAGGATTTTGCCCGCGCCGAGGCACAGCTCATTGCCGAACTCGCCGATATCCGGACGGGACAAGGCTATGACGTCCACGCATTCGGACCAGGCAACCATGTCTGGCTTGGCGGCGTAAGACTGGAGCATGACCGTGGCCTGGCCGGACATTCGGACGCCGATGTCCTCAGCCATGCGATCACCGACGCGCTGCTTGGCGCCTTGGCCGACGGCGACATCGGCAGCCACTTTCCACCAAGCGACCCGCAATGGCGGGGCGCCCCCTCCCGGATCTTTCTTTCTGCAGCGGCGGCAAAGGTGCGTGCGCGGGGCGCAGTCATTGCCCATGTCGACGCCACTATTGTCTGCGAGCGGCCGAAGCTCGGGCCCCACCGCAATGCGATCCGCCAGAGCCTTGCCAGCATCATAGACGTTTCGATTGATCGCATTGCCGTCAAAGCAACGACTTCGGAAGGCCTTGGGTTCACCGGCCGGGAGGAAGGCATCGCGTCTCTCGCTATCGCCACCATAAGGCTGCCGGCCCGTGGCGCCCTCTAAAACGTGAAAGCGCGATGGTTCAGACTTTATCAAAGCTTTCCTGTCACTGTGGTCAAGAGTTCATCGATTCGCAAACCATGTGATTTGCAACGAGACCGCACATGAGCGGCAAATAGACAAACCGAGAATGACCACGCTTTCGACTTACCTTTCGATCACCAACAACATGTCCCGCTGGCTCTCGGCCACACAGCAGAGCCCGGCCGTGTCGGTTGCGACCAAATATTTCGAAGACAATATCGGCAAGGTCACATCGGCAAATGAATTCGTGAGCAACCCGCGCCTTTTCGATTACGCCATGACCGCCTTTGGGCTTGGCGACATGACCTATGCGCAAGGCCTCATGAAGCAAGTGCTGGCTCAAGGCATAAATAGCAGCACGACGCTCGCGAACACGCTTCCCAACCCCGCCTATCACGCCTTTGCGGCGGCTTTCGACTTCGCCGATGATGGATCGAGCACAACGGCCTCGCCCTCTCTGGTTACGGATGTTGTAAACCGCTTTTATGAGAATTCGCTGCAGACGACCGAGGGACAGCAGGACCCGGGCGTTCAGCTTGCCCTCTATTTTCAGCAAAATGCTCCGAGCGTGACGAGCATGTACGGGATTCTCGGGGACCAGAACTTGCTGACGGTTGTCCAGACCGCGCTTGGCATTTCGCCATTGACGTCGGAGGAGTCCATCGACACACAAGCGCAGGCCCTTTCCAGGGAGATCAACCTTTCCGATTTTCAAACATTGAAAGATTTGCGGCCAATTATGACTCGAACAACGGGACCTCCGAGTCCTCGGTCGCGACCCTGTTCAATTTGCCGACTGCAGCTCCCGATGGCGGCGGGATCGGCTCCACGCTGCTGCTCCAGGCTCAGAACGTCAATTTCAGCATTCTGTGATTTCAAGCTAAGCCCTGGCGGCTGGGCTTTCGCGCATTGCGCGCCTGTCCTCACTCCTAAACCAGACTGCGAATGAAATGATACGTTCGCCGCCCGAAACTTGGACGGGGTCCTGGCAAGAAATGCTTCTGCGCTACGAGGTGATAAGCTTGCAGGGTATTTGCGCGAAGGCAGTTGGCGCCGACCCAGAGGTACATTCGGAAAGCGCGGTAGATTTCCTTGCCCCACTTTTCGATGATTTTCTCCCTGTTATTATCGAAGCGTGTTGCCCAGTGTTGCATCGTCAGCTCATAATCGTGGGTTTCGCGCTTTATCTCCACAATTTCCATACCATAATACAGAAGCTCCTGGACTATGTCCTGTAAGCAGAGAAACGTGTGCGTGCCCTTCCAGACGTAGTAGCGCGCGAAATCATTCACGTCGTATTTTTCAAGAGCCGCGGCCGCGTCCAGATAGAGGCGTCCTCCAGGCTTAAGACAAGCCCACAACCGCTCGCAGAATTTTCGATAGTAGGGAATATGCTCGATAACACCGTAGATAACCACGGCGTCATAAGGCTCTTTCGGGTGATGGCTGAGAAAATCCTCGAGAATTATGGAACAATTCTTGAGCTCCATGCGCTTTATTAGGCTACCAACGTAGTTGTAAGAATCTTCAGCCAATGTGAGAGCAGTAACATGGATGCCGCGAGGCCCGCAATATTGGTGCACCCCGCCCCAGCCAGCGCCAATATCCAAAAGGCGCATTCCAGGCTTTAATTGCAAGGCGCCGTACATGCTCTCCAGCTTGTGTTCCGATGCTTGCTCCAACGTATCGTTATGGGAATGAAATAGACCATGCGAATAGAAACGATATTTGCTGTCTATAAACGTCAAATAAAAATCATCGCCAAAACTATAGTGGGCGGCAACGGCGTGCTTATTTACCCATGTCGCAGACTTAAGGAAAAGCTCGTAAATAAACTTCACATATATAAAGAAATCGCCTTTTCCTTCTATATGATGTTGAAGGTCTAGGGCGTTTAACATATCCCCCTCGACATCCCATTCGCCCTTCAGGTAGGCCTTGCCAAGCGAAAGCTCACTTACATCGCCCAGCAATACGCGATCATTATGAAATTTCACAAAAATTCTAGGATTTCCCACACCGCATCGAAGAATCTCGCCAGATGCGAATTCGACTTCACAGGGGGTTCCATTGTGCTCGACGATAAATGTGAGAAGCCTTCTCGCCTGCCGAAGCGCAAGAGGATGCACGGCCATCGCTTATTTCCTATTTATTCTTCTCGTCAGTCTCGGTTCCGATGGGTGATTGCCGCTCATCCATGACATCCGGATGATAGTCTTGTTGTAGCTGAGGGTGCTCCTTTCGGCGGATTTCGGCAATGGCAACTCGCTGCAATCGTCCTTGCTGATGGCTTGAGCGTTCGTGCATGAACGATCAGAATGCCAAGCGCAACCCAAGCGGATTCAATCGGCGGATTCATCAAGGCCAGCTGCCGCGGCAATCGGGACTTCGCGACGAATGAAAGGCGCTGCGATATCTATTGTTAGGCAAGCCAAAAAAGAGAAATATGTAATCGGCGTACTGCATTAAGCGCGGCCATCTGTCAGTGGACAGCTGGACGTACGAGCAATTCCCGGCACCATTCGGAAGTTGGAGCTGCGTGGTAAGGATCAACATTTGTTGTCTAGGCTCGCAATGTGCCGATTTCGAAGGCGACGGGCTGAGCCTCGAAACCGCGCAGCTCGCGGCAAAGCTGCTGCTCGAACCTGGCCACCGAGTCCTCGATATCGGCTTTGGCTTTGGCGGGCTCGCGATCTACCTGGCTCGCTGCTCGATATTTTGCGCGTCTTTGAGTGAAAAAACGAGGCTGCGAATGCAGTGCTCGACTGTCTCGCGG
>JBPYDY010000287.1:0-3369 GCA_051986155.1 Methylocella sp. | reverse complement strand
TCCGACCGAAACGGAAGTCATGTTCGCGAATACCCTCGCGCTTGTCGGCGAATGCGGCCTGACTCACCTTCATATATTTCCTTTCTCGGCGCGGCCTGGAACGCCCGCCGCCAAAATGCCGCCTGTCGCGCCGGAGATTATTAGGGCAAGGGCCAAGCGCCTGCGCGAGGCAGGAGGAACGGCGTTGCGCGCTCATCTTGATAGGCAAACGGGTAAGCTTCTGCGGGTGCTGACCGAGCGCGGCGGTATCGCCCACGCCGAGGATTTTACAAGGGTCAAAGTCGGAGACGTTCCGCCCGCGCAAATGATCGATGTGGTCATCGGGGGCCACGATGGCGTGATGCTCGAAGCGGCTGGCGGGCCGTAGCCTATCTCCAATGGCGCCAAGTTTCACGGGAAAGAGACCTGGGTTCGGGGTGTTCTCATTTTGCGGATGGGAGCGGTTTGGAATGGGGATGAGATCGGACCCTTTTGGGGATCGCCGCGGTCCTTAACTCGCCCGTTCCTTCACGCGCAATTTCAATAAGCTGGTAAATGATTACTACGTCCATGGCTTCACTTTTGAGAAGCCCGATTCTATCGGCGACTGCTGGATATACAATCAGCTGAGCGGAACCGCGGGCCTAAGCGATTGATAGGATTTCGCGCAGGGTGTTACCGCCGCGTGTCAACGCCCCCATGGTTAACGGCGGACGCCACGCGAGACTCTCGCTAACCGTGGGGGCAGCACTAAATGACATGGGGTCAGCCACACGAGTGTTCCCATGACAGCCCATCGCCCCGCGCTCACCCCAAGTGCTGCCACGGTCCAAGAGCTTATGCGAGAGTTTGGCCTTCCGGAAGCCGCCTTGAACGCGGGTGGCCTTATCGTGCGCTCACCCATCAACGGCGCGGCGATCGCAGAGGTCAAATTGCACACCCTGGCGGAGGCCAGCTTCGCTATCGAGAACGCGAATGCGGCGTTCCGGATTTGGCGGACGGTCCCGGCGCCCAAACGCGGCGAACTTGTCCGCCTCTTTGCCGAAGAGTTGCGCGCCCGCAAACCCGTGCTCGGCTGGCTGATCGCGATTGAGACCGGCAAGATCCTGCAAGAGGCTCTCGGCGAGGTCCAGGAGATGATCGACATCTGCGGCTTCGCGGCAGGTCTCTCGCGTCAGCTTTACGGCCGCACTATGCCCAGCGAGCGGCCAGGCCACAGAATGATGGAGACTTGGCACCCGCTGGGCGTCGTCGGCATCATCAGCGCCTTTAATTTTCCGGCCGCGGTGTGGGCATGGAACGCGGCGATTGCTCTTGTTTGCGGCAACACGCTGATCTGGAAGCCGTCCGAAAAAACGCCCCTTTGCGCGCTTGCCTGCCAGGCCCTTCTCGAGCGCGCGGCAAAAGACCTTGATGGGATTCGCAAAGGTCTCTCGGCGGTGGTTTGCGGCGGACCCGAGCTCGGGCAGGCGCTCGCCGACAATCCACTCGTGCCACTCGTGAGCGCAACGGGATCGACGCGGATGGGGCGCGCTCTCGCGCCGCGGATTGCCGCGCGGTTTGGCCGGGCGATCCTCGAACTCGGCGGCAACAATGGCGCCATCGTCGCGCCCTCTGCCGATCTTGACCTCGCGGCCCGCTCCATTGTTTTTGCTGCCGCGGGCACGGCTGGCCAGCGCTGCACCAGCCTGCGGCGCCTTTTTCTTCATGAGTCGCGTTACGATGTATTTTTGTCCCGCCTCAAAGCGGACTATGCCGGGCTTCTTGTTGGCAATCCCTTGGAGGAAGGCACGCTCGTTGGTCCGCTGATCGGCAAGGAGGCGTTCGAGGCGATGCAGGCGAGCCTCAATGAGGCACGCTCGGAGGGGGCGAAGATCGCCGGCGGTGAGCGCCTCCATGAGGACCGTTGGCCCCACGCTTATTACGTCCGCCCGGCCATTGCCGAGATGCCGTGTCAAACCGAGCTTGTGGCGCTCGAAACCTTCGCCCCAATCCTCTATGTGACGCGCTACCGTGAACTCGACGAAGCAATCCATGAGCACAACGCGGTGCGCCAAGGGCTCGCTTCCTCGATCTTCACAAATGATCTGCGCGAAGCCGAGCTTTTTCTGTCGAGTTTCGGCAGCGACTGCGGGATCGTCAATGTGAATGCCGGGCCTTCGGGGGCGGAGATCGGCGGCGCTTTCGGCGGCGAGAAGGAAAGCGGCGGCGGCCGGGAGGCGGGAAGCGATGCCTGGAAGGCTTACATGCGGCGGGCGGCCAACACGATCAATTTTTCGCAAGAGCTGCCGCTCGCCCAGGGCATCCGCTTTGAGTAGCCGCGTAGATAATGCTGCGCGATTCGTAAGGCCCTACCTTGCCGGCACAGTAGCAACCTCTTCGTTGCACTTAAACCTCGAGTCCAACCGGACTGGCGTTTGGACGCCGCTCAAGGCTGCCATGCGGATGCGCATTGCCAGCTAACCTTTGAGCTTTTCCCAGTCCGTCCGCGCCTCGCTGAATGACATCTTGCCTATTTCCGCGCTGAGCGTGTCGGCGTCCATCCGGATTGGCTGGTTGTACGTTTTATCTGCCAGCCAATCAGCTGCGTAGCGCTGGATCGCCTTGACATCGTTTTCCTCTATCGCGTCCATGTCGATTATTCATGAATTTGATGAACTCATCATCAGTCCAGCCGGAGGGCGTCCACCATTTATCCTTATGCTTATCGTACATAGGGCTAATGAGAGGGCTTAGCCGAACAATCTTGCTCTGGACACCCCGGGGAAGGCTGTCAACTCCAAGCGCTACATGCGCCAGAAAACTAGCGACATCCGGCGGATCGTCTAGGATCGCTCCAGCCAGTTTGCGAAGGTCATTGCGTAGACCGGGCCCGGCAGGCGGGCTCGGCAGAACTCGGGTCGCTGTGCCGATGCTGAGCGCTACAATGCTATTGCGATCGACGCGGGAGCCAATAGCTTCAGCCACAGCGGCCAGCACAGGGTTGTTGCAGCCGGCGACCCCGCCATCCCAACAACGCCGGCCGCTGCCGAGAATGGCCGGACCATCGAAATAATTGACAGGTGCATTGGTAGACGCATGTACCGCCTCGGCAAGGGTCACCTTATCAACATCGCCCTTTCCCCACGCGTCCGATTCGGTCTTGTGAGACCTAAAAAAACCGCGCGGTTTCGGTCGTAATCAAAAGAGGGATTTAACGCCTTCCGTGACTTGCTCAAGCGTCAAATCACCAGCGGGTCCAAGCTGCTGCCGTAAGCCTTGCAGCTTTTGCGCCGCGTCGTCGGTCCCAGAACGATTTGGTCGGCGAGAAAATCGACCGGCGAATGCTTTCTTCGCCAAATAAATTGTCGAGCTCGAGGAGCGTCTTGTTGGCTAACAGGCCGGCCAACA
>JBPYDY010000286.1:0-2505 GCA_051986155.1 Methylocella sp. | reverse complement strand
CGACCGGCCAGCTCTTGAGCGCGAGCTTGATGGACTATGCAATGCCCCGTGCCGAGCACGCGCCCGACTTTTTGTTCGAGACACGCAATGTGCCGTGCAAAACAAACCCGCTCGGTGTCAAAGGAGCGGGCGAAGCGGGCGCCATTGGTTCGTGCCCGGCGATCATGAATGCGATCGTCGATGCGCTTTGGCGCAGTCATCGGGTGCGGCACGTCGACATGCCGGCCACGCCTCGGCGGGTCTGGGAAGCGATCAAAACGGCCCAAAACCCCAGATTTGATTGAGGATGTGGCGATCACAAATTCGTGATCAGGCGCCTTGCCGGGCCTCGATGGGCGCCGGAATAAGGCCCGGTAGCTGGTGTTTGCCGGAGACTGGAAAAAGCTTGAAGGGAGGACTGGATGAAAATTGCTTCCGCCTTCGCGGCGGTCGTAATTCTTGCCTTAGGCACGACCGCAGTCTCGAGCCAGCAGGACCCGATCGCCGCCAGGAAGGCGCTGATGAAGTCTAATGGGCAGGCGGCTGGCAGCTTGGCAAAAATGGTCAAGGGCGAAGCGCCCTTTGATTTGCCAACCACGCAAAAGGCCTTCGCCACTTTTGAAGATGCCGCAGCCAAAATGCCCGCGCTGTTTCCCGACAATTCGAAGAGCGGTGGAGAGACGACGGCCGCGCCAAAAATCTGGGAAGACATGGCAGACTTCAAGGCCAGGTTCGTCAAATTCGGCAGCGACGCCAAGGTCACCAGCGCCTCGGTAAAGGATCTCGATAGCCTCAAGAAATCGTTTCCGGAGTTCGGTAAGAACTGTGGCGGTTGCCACGAGCTTTACCGCATCAAGAAAAGCTGAGTCCGATCGCTGGTTCGAAACGAGGGCGGGCCGTCCAAAAGGACGTTCCGCCCTTTCGTTTAGCGTAAAAACCGCCAAAATAGCTCTTCCGGAGAATTCAAAATGCCGCGCAAGCTTGCCGCCGTCGGAATATTGGCCGTTGTCGCGCTTGCGCTGGCAGCATTTTGGTTTCTGACGATCCCGAATACGGTTCCTGCGAGCGCGCTGGCGCCGCGTACACCCGATCTCGCCAATGGCAAGACAATGTTTCATGCGGGCGGTTGCGCATCGTGTCATGCGATTCCGAAACAGGAGGACAAGACAAAGCTTGGTGGCGGGCTGGCGTTGGCCTCGCCGTTCGGCACGTTCTACGTTCCCAATATTTCATCGGATCGTACCGATGGCGTCGGTGCCTGGAGCGAAGCGCAATTCGTCACGGCCATGGTCAAAGGGATATCGCCGGCAGGCGAACATCTGTTTCCGGCGTTTCCCTACACGTCGTATCAGCGGATGACACTCGACGACATTCGTGACCTTTTTGCCTATCTGAAAACGTTGCCCGCTGTGACCGGCAAGGTGCGCGATCACGCGTTGCCATTTCCATTCAATATTCGTCGCACCCTCGGACTGTGGAAGTTTCTGTTTCTCGACGGCCGGCCTTTCACGGCCGATCCTTCGCAATCTGCGCAGTGGAATCGTGGTTCGTATCTTGTGAACGCTCCGGGGCACTGCGCGGAGTGTCACTCCCCGCGCAACATGCTCGGAGCAGTCAAACGGAATCTGCGTTTCACCGGAGGGCCAAGCCCGGACGGGAAGGGAGGCGTCCCCAACATTACTCAGCAGAAGCTCAAGAACTGGACGGTGACGGACATCGCCGACACGCTTACGACCGGTATGACTCCCGATGCGGACTTTGTCGGCGGCTCCATGGTCGAGGTCGTGCGCAATACGTCGCAATTGAGTGAGCCCGATCGCGAAGCGATGGCGACCTATATCAAATCACTGCCGGCAGCCGGCTCTGGCCCCGGAAAATAGACGCGGACATTTTGCACATTGGCCCGGATATTTTCGGCGATCGTCGTAATGTAGGGCGAATCGCCAGCTCGCCCATGTGTCCCCTCAAGGCAATCGGTCTAAAATTGATTTCTGCGTTGCTGTTTGCGGCAATGTCAGCCTTGGTGCGTCAACTGGGCGACGTCGCGCCGGTTGGCCAGATGTGTTTTTCCGCAGCGCGTTTGCGATCGTTCCGGTTGTGGTCATCTATGCGTTTCGCGGCGAACTCGCATCGGCGGTACGCACGAGCAGGCCGCTCGGGCAGCTGGGGCGCGGGTCGCTCAGTGCCTGCGGGATGTTCAGCAACTTCTCAGCGCTGACCCGCTTGCCGCTCGCCGATGCGACGGCAATCTCGTTTGCTTCACCACTCATTACGGTCGCGCTTGCCGCTGTTATTCTCAAAGAGCGCGTGCGCATCTATCGCTGGTCGGCGGTGATCGTTGGTTTTTTCGGGGTGATCGTGATGCTCATCCCGCATTTTGATTTGAACCACTATGCCGCGGCGGGCGCTGCATCGATCGCCGCGGTCGGCTCTCTGTTCGCACTCAGCTCGGCGGTTTGCAACGCCGGGACCGTCATTCAGACCCGACGCCTGACACAAAGCGAAACCACCTCTTCGATCGTATTC
>JBPYDY010000285.1:0-4331 GCA_051986155.1 Methylocella sp. | reverse complement strand
CATAAATTTGGGTTGATAGGCCGGTCGCCTCGGCGAGCGCCTTGCGGGTGAAGGCATCATCGGGCGCGCCGCCCGCCTCAAGCATGTCGGCTAGCTGGGCTGCGCGCCGGTCAAGATAGGCGCGCGGGGGCGGAGGAGGTCACGCCGGAGGAATCGGTGGAGGTCACTTCAGCGGAATAGGCGGAGTGCACTTTGGTGGAATGGGCGGAGCCCACTTGGGAGCGCTGGATGGAACGCATGTCGGGCGTCTGGGCGACCATCACTTCGGTCGCTTCTGGCCTCGCTACGGCTATGGCCACTACGCGTGCCAGCCTTACCCGCCCTATTACGGCTACTCGCAATCCTACTGCTACTGATAGAGAGCATGCGAAAATGGCACGGGGCGGGCGGCGAAGGCATGGCACTTTTGGCGTTGCGGTCACGGCAACGACACGGCCCACGCTACACGCCCTACCCGTTCCTAAAAGCCTTCTGGGCTGCGATGCCGCGTCTGAGATTAATCGGGCCGCGCCAGCCGAGCCGGGGCCAGAAGTTTAGGAATCTAGTGAACCCGTGGCCCATCCTATGACGGCGCCCTGATCTTCGCTCAAAGCCCCGAATCCCGCGCGGCTAACCGTGCGAGCGCCGCCCAGTCGCTGTCGCCCTCGCCCCGTGCCAAGCCGGAAATGAAGCGGTCGCGGATGAGACTTGCGATGGGCATCGGCACCTGCAAGCTTTCAGCGGCGGCAAAGGCGAGCCGGACATCCTTAAATCCAAGCGCCAACTTTAACCCAGCGGGCTCATATTTCTCGTTAGCGATGATCGCGCCATACGTCTCATAGACTGGGGCAGAGAAAAGGGTGCCGGTCAGGATCTCGACGTAGCGATGCGCGTCGATTCCCGATTTGCGGATAAGGGCGATGGCTTCGCCCAGAGTCTCGATGATAGCGGCAATGAGGAAATTGCCGCTCAGCTTGACGAGATTGGCGTCCGAAGGCCTTTCGCCGATGACGAAGGTCTTCTGTCCCATCGCCTCGAACAAGGGCTGGCATTTTTCGATCGCTTGGCTCGGGCCGCCGGCTACTATGAAAAGCTTCGCCGCCGCTGCTGCTTCGGGCCGGCCGAAAACCGGAGCTGCCACATAGATCTGACTTGCCTCTCTATGCGTCCGGGCCAAGCGCTCGGATAGCGCGACGCTGACCGTGCTCATTGCGACATGGATGGCACCCGGGGCAAGCGATTGCCCGATGCCGGGGTCGCCGAACAACAAGGCTTCAACCGCGGCGTCATCGGCGAGCATGGTGATGAGGATCTCACCCTGGCAGGCATCGGCAATCCGCTCGGCTACTCGTGCCCCTTCTGCTGCCAGAGTCTCCGCTTTGGCGCGCGTGCGGTTGTACACAGTTACCAGATGCCCAGCCTTGACAAGGTTCCGTGTCATGGCCGAGCCCATTTGACCTAGGCCGACGAAGCCAACGTCGAGGACGTCACCCATGCCTAATTCTCCGTTCAAAGACTAAACGCTGTATCCTTGTCCACGGCGCAGCAATCGCCCGCGTAGCTTTCCGGCACCGGCTGGGTACTGCAGGCAAAGGGGTCGTTGTTGGACGATTCTGTATAACAAACAGGCAGGTACGGCGACTCTATGTATAGAGTGAGGCGAAGATAAGATTAGCCTAAGAGTGCTGGAAATGCGCGGTGTTATCGTGGAAGCGTACCAAGCAACAATATCAAAGACTCAACAGGCTTAAGGATTGCACTGGCATGAATACCTTAGCTACTTTCTAAGTTTTTGGCTTGCTCGCTATTTCCTCGTCTCCGATGGGCGCGAGCCTCATCCTTGATTGATCTTGCAAAGCGTTTGAGTTACCCAGCGAGCTGGGCCGCGCCGCCGTCGGGGGATTTTTCCCTGCTCGGCCGGGCGAGCATCTCGTCGAGAAAACGGCGCGCCTCCTCAAGTTGCGCTGTCAGCTCTTGCGTCGAGCGTTGAAGGTTGTCCCGGCGTGCGCGGGCCGCGCGCGCATAGGTTGGGTAGGCGAAATGGGATAGGTCGGATATGCCCGCCTTTTGCTCTTCGACCGCTATTTCGCGCTCGAGTTCGCGGGCTATCCGGGAAAATTCGCCAATCGCCGATTCGAGCTGAGCGACCCTGCGGTGCATTTCATCGATCCGAAAGCGCCTCAGGCGCACGAGCGTTTCACGCGACGTCATCTTCTCGTCTCCAAGACACGGGCACAACCGGAGGCAAGATTTGGGAAGTCGGCAGACCCTGTTGACAAAAACCTGCTCCCTGAGCGCAAACTAAGCGCAATTTCTCGCCGGTTGGACAAATGGCCCCTTCGAGGGGCGGCCGCGTGAATCCCGACCGATGGACCTGGCCAACTCTGCCTCAGCAAAGTTGCCCATTCGTTACCTGTGAGCGCCCCGGAACAAATCTTTCCACACAACGCGAGCCTGTATAACGTGCTGTGCCGATTCGACCGCGAACCTGCCGTTCCCCGACTGCAAAAACGCGCCAATTCGGCGCTTGGCCGCTCCACTCCTTCGTCGCGCAAGCTTCTTTCGCCATGTTTCGAGGAAGGCAAAACGAATCACCCGCCGCAGCAAGGCAGCAAGCAGGCCAGGAGCAACGCAACACGCCCGACAGCAGCAGGCCAGCAAGGCAGGCGAACGCGATTTTGGCGACCTTCCGGAATGTTTTGTTAACCAATGCCCGTTAAGGTTACGGAATTCGTAGCGAGCAGCCCCAGCATCCGACCAGCAAAAGGCAGCGGCGGCTCTATGCGGAATTGCGCGCCAGCAAGGCGACCGACGGGGGAAGGCTGGGACCTCACATGCGCGTATTACTGATTGAAGACGACACCGCGACGGCGCAAAGCGTTGAATTAATGCTGAAATCCGAGAATTTTAATGTCTACACGACGGACCTCGGAGAAGACGGCATCGAAATCGGCAAGCTTTACGACTACGATATTATTCTGCTCGATCTGAACCTGCCCGACATCTCGGGTTATGAGGTGCTGCGCACCTTGCGCGTGGCCAAGGTCAAGACGCCGATCCTGATCCTTTCGGGCCTCGCCACGATCGAGGATAAGGTCAAGGGCCTCGGCTTTGGCGCCGACGACTATCTCACAAAGCCGTTCCACAAGGACGAGCTCGTCGCCCGCATTCAGGCCATCGTCCGGCGCTCGAAGGGCCACGCCCAATCCGTTATCGCGACGGGAGATCTTGTCGTCAACCTCGATCAGAAAACGGTCGAGGTCGCGGGCGCGAGGGTGCATTTGACGAGCAAAGAATATCAAATGCTTGAACTGCTCTCGCTGCGCAAGGGCACGACGCTCACCAAGGAAATGTTCTTGAACCACCTATACGGCGGCATGGACGAGCCGGAGCTAAAAATCATCGACGTTTTCATTTGCAAGCTGCGCAAAAAACTCGCCAATGCCAGTGACGGCCGAAGCTACATAGAGACCGTCTGGGGACGCGGCTATGTCTTGCGCGAACCAAACGACGAAGCCGAGCGGATCACCGCCTGAACTTCCCACGGCAACAGGTAGATTTTGACAGTCAAACCTCTGCCGGCAGCGTAATTCCAGCTCGCATCCGAAACTCGCGTCTGGCCCTTGGCAAGAGCCGCTTTACGGCTCCGGGTTGGGTTTTCCCAAGCGTCACTGCCGCGTCCAAATGATCAAAGAGGTAACGAAACAGAAATGGTTCATCGAAGGCCGGACGGCCACTATCCGCAACCTGTCGATCTCCAGCCGGACCACCAACTAGTGTGACCCTCAAAGTTTCTTTAGGCACACCGGGGCTTTCGGCAAACAGTAACACGTTTCCGGCCATGCGCCAGCTGCAAGTTGAGTCCGGGGCGAAGACCGCCCCGGACAACGGCGTTACGCCGCTTTGCGGAACTTTACGCTGGGAAAGTCCAGCGGAACGTCAAGCGCAACATTTATGTAGTTGGTGAACAGGTTGAGCGCGACATGGGCTATAATCTCGACGATCTGGCCATCGTCGCATCCCGCCGCGCGCAACGCTTGGAGGTCTTCGTCCGTGATCTGCCCCCGGTTCTCGACGAGTTTTAGCGCGAAGGCGAGCGCTCGCGCGGCCCGCTTGGGCCTCCGCCATTTCCTCGCCGCTCACGCCTGCTTTTTTGCCAAGCGTCGTATGCGCGGCGAGACAATAGGAGCAGGCATCCCTGTCGGCGACCACCACGGCGATCTTTTCGCCGAGATTGGCGCCGATCTTTCCCGCGCCAAGCGCACCAAACGCGCCCCACATGTTTTTCAATGCGGCGGGCGAATTGGCAACGGCGCGAAACATATTTGGCACGCTGCCAAAGGCCCCCTTGA
>JBPYDY010000284.1:0-3430 GCA_051986155.1 Methylocella sp. | reverse complement strand
TGTCGCCCGACCATTTCTTGTGATTCTCGACGGGATCGACCGAAAGCCCGATGATCTTCACGCCCCGTTTGTCGAATTCCGGCTTCAGGCGCGCCATCGTGCCCAATTCGGTCGTGCAAACCGGCGTAAAGTCCTTGGGGTGCGAGAACAGCACAACCCAGCTGTCGCCGATCCAGTCATGAAAGCGGATCCTGCCTTCAGTCGTCTCCGCTTCGAAATCCGGGGCGGTATCGCCAATTGCCAGCGCCATGGAGAACCTCCGTGCGTTCGTTTCGCCAAATGGTGGGCGGTATGTACGATTGAAGGCGCCCCGACACCAGCCCTCCGCTCGGACGCTAAAGTCGCGGCGCTCATCCATTCGCATGTTTTGGGAAGGCTTGGAATAATCCTCCAAGGAGGTGGGCGAGGGGAGAGGATTTTCCGCGTGGTCGTGCACATCGCCGGACCCGGTCCGGCTATAAAGGCAAAACGCGCCGCCAGCTTGCCGCACCGGCGCCCTTGCATAGCCACCCTCCCAGTCGGCCGCGGAGGCTCGCTTTGCCGCGACCATGGGATCGCGCGAAGGCGACGGAAGGCACACGCGGTTCGGCAGCGATAGGTTTCAACCGTGTGAGGCAACTACGTAGACGACACTGGCGACTTATTGCGGTCTCGATCTCATTGTCGCGGTGATTGCGCGCTCGCCGATCGGCCTTTCGGACCTGCGCTCGGCCGAGCCTGGTGTACGCCTGGCGGAACTGCGATCGTTTTGACGATGTCGATCTTGCGATCCTGGATTGGATTATCGCAGAAGGACGCCGCGTCGGCCGCAACGTTGCGCGGATCTAGCCCGCCCCCATCGGCTCGGTTTCCTTTCGCCCGTCGGCGCCTCTGGAAGGATTGGATTGCGCTTCGCGAGCCTGGAACACTTCGTCAAATCAATAGGTTAATCATCAGAACGCCGAACAATGTCTCGACAGTGTCCCGGTTCGCGCATGGGGTGGGGCGGGGAAAAAGCCGATGAGCTGCGCCGCCGCAGCGATCTCGCCGCCATGGTCTGCGACCGCGTCCGCGCATCGCCTCGCCGGATCGGGAGCTTTTTCGCGGCCTCGCGCCCATCGCGATCATTTCCCAAAAAAATTGTAACAAAGGGCTCGGTACCTGACCGCGAGCGCAAGGCCGAATCGAGCGTCGCAGACTGCCGAATTCTGTATTCATGTATTCATCTATTTCATTTGACTGACGTCAAAAGTCTTGCAGCCGTATCGCAGTCTGTGTACCAAACAAACAAGGCCGGCTGAGCAGGGAATAAAACGCTCAGTTGCTAGTTCGATCTTCGGACTGCTGCCACCCCTTGGAAAGTCACTTGCACCGGTCTAATCCCCGCCGCACACGCTTGGCTTTCCCCTCGGATCACTACCAGCAAACATCCGAGGCCTCACCGCAGGGCGCGCCTTTGCTCGCGACCCCCCAACGACCCGTCGGCGGAGGCGTCGCCCTGCGGACCCTTATCCTCCAAGAAGCGGCGAGGCCCAACATGAGTTTTCTCTGCACAGGGCGAAAGAACGGCAGCGGCTACCGCGCGCCCGTAACCTAGTGTCCGATTCTCTGCCAACGGAGCTACAGTCACCAGTGCGCGCAGCGCATACTGAAGAGGCCAAACGCGTCGCCTTGCGTCACCTCGAACAATAACGCACTCACTGAGGAGGTTGCCGCCTGGCGCAATCGGGCGTTGGCCGCCGAAGCACAAATGAAAAGGTTGATTGATCGCGAGCAACAGCTGCGCAAGCAAGAACACTATCAAGAAACGCTGGCCGTGGTGCGGACGCACTTTTCCACGGTTTCGCGCTTGCTCAAACGCCCTGCGCCTCCTGCGACGGATTGTCCGCTTGCCAGTCGCGACACCCCGACCGTCGACGGCCACTATCGTCCCTTCGACACAACCATATCGCGAACCGCTGTAGACCCTATACTTGCGCGTTCACCATTGAGCGTCCGGCGGCACCGCAATGTCCAAATTTTGCCCCCTCGCAAATGGCACGCGAAGTGAAGGACCCGCAGGGCAGAGGCGCTTGTGGTTTGCGCACGATGCAGCAAATCCCCCAAGGTTAGAAGGTGATTATG
The DNA here is from genome assembly GCA_051986155.1 of Methylocella sp. Classification (GTDB taxonomy): domain Bacteria; phylum Pseudomonadota; class Alphaproteobacteria; order Rhizobiales; family Beijerinckiaceae; genus Methylocapsa. The sequence goes on along the minus strand of JBPYDY010000284.1, from coordinate 1,327 downwards.
ATAAACGCTTCCCTGAGCGCTTTATTTGCAACAAAATAACGTTGGTGGCCCGGTCCAGCTTGCAGGCGCAATGCATTGCGCCTGGCGCAAAGCCAAATATCGACTATCGTCGTACATCGCTCCAGCATGGAACGATGATAAAGATCGCTTTGGTTTTGCGCGTCCCGTGGTTTTTTGCGCGTCCCGTGCACTTTGGTTTTGCGCGTCCCGTGCAAAAGTCACTGTTTGCCGTTCATGGGCGAACCCTCCGCCCGCCGCTTCCTCTTGGCGAGCCCTGATGCATCCGAGGTGCGCCGTGTCCGCTCCACCCACCATCGTCCAGAGAACCCTTCACGATGAGCTTGTTCCCTGGCTGCGCAACATGATTATCGAGGAGCTTCGGCCCGGGAGCCGAATCGCAGAATTGCGCCTGTGCAAACGCTTGGGGGTGTCGCGGACGCCGCTTCGCGAGGCTCTCAAAGTCCTGTCGGCCGAAGGCCTAGTGCGGCTACTGCCCAATAAAGGCGCGACCGTTGCGCGCGTCACGCACAAGGAGGTAGAGGAGGCCGTCCCGCTTTTTGGAACGCTCGAAGCTCTGGCCGGCGAACTCGCTTGCGCCCGCATCGACAAGGAAAGTCTCGGCCACATCAAGAGTACTCATCGACAGATGATCGAGCATTTCCGCCGCGGCGAGAGGCGGCCGTATGCCGAACTCAATCGGGCCTTCCATGATGCTGTTTTTGAAGCGGCCGATAACAAGCCACTGAGCGAGACCTACAATATGATGAAGGCTCGTCTCAGCAGCCTGCTTCCCGGACAACCGGGGCGGTGGTCGCAGCAAGTGCGCCAAATGTTTCAAACTGCCTTCCAGAACAGCACGCGCCGGGCGCACTGGGCTGCCGGGATCGAAGATCACGAACAGATGCTGGCCGCGCTCGAAGCGGGCGATGGCGGACAATTTGCACAGATTGCGCGTAGGCATATCCGCCGCAGAGCCGAAGTCATGCATATGGCGATTGACATGCTGGAGGCCCGCGCGGACGCACAGCATGAGTGGATCATCCGCGACAGTCGAGCCGCGACGCCTTAATCAACGAACCCTCTGTGCCATCAGCCTCGATGATATGGCAGCATCATGCGTCCTCTGTCAGGACGCAATATCGACTCTGACAGCAAGGTTAGTAGGGCGGAACACGAGAGATCAGCGTGGGCACCGATTAGGGCTTCTTGCCGCGGGCTAAGCGCTGAGCGGTTTTCGAGCTTTGAAGATCGTACCCGTGGCGCCATGGCTTTTTTCCCTCAATCGATGAGTCCCCGCATCCCGAGCGGGCGTCAATGGCGCTTGCCC
>JBPYDY010000283.1:0-3058 GCA_051986155.1 Methylocella sp. | reverse complement strand
CGTGAATGTATATGCGATGCTTGGCTGCGAGCTGCTGCAACGCGGAATAGGCCGCGCCGCCTGGAAAGGATTCGGCCGCAGCCCATTTGGCCTTGCGATCGGCCCCGAGAAAATCGAAACATTCGGGGAGGCAAATCCAATCCGGACGGTCCTCGGCGAAGGCGCGCTCGATCAGAGCGGTGGCAGAGGCTATATTGATGGCTTTGTCGCTGATTGCATTCATCTGGATCAGGGAAAGTTTCATCACACGGTCCAATCGTGATTGCGCCCCGCATCGATCATTACGACGGCGCTCTTTTGCATCGATTCTTTCGCTGCCGGGGAGCCGGCACGGATGACAGAGAGTCGGTTTTGCCATAGACTAGAATTACGGCAGCGTAACATTGCCGCCAATGGCTCCGCCACAGAGCGATCCCTCGTTCGACGAGATTTTTGGAGATAGCCATGCACAAAACACCTTCCGCTTCAAGTCGCAAAAGCTGTCCCTATTGCTTTATCATCCCGCCACAAATCCTGCAGCGTTTGGCCACGAGCGGCGATCCCGTGCTCGCCGAGACGGCTGGCCGCACTCTGCGAGTAACTCAAAGCTTGGTGGCTTTCCGGGCCCAGCTCAGCACCGGTGCGCCTTCGCCCGCGGCTGCCAGGAGGACGGGCCTGAGGCGCCAAGTCTTTGATTGCCAAGGCAGCAGCGACCTGCCGGGCAATCTTATCCGCTCGGAAGGCGGGTCGCCGAGCCGCGACAAGGCAGTCAACGAAGCCTACGACAATTCTGGAACGACCTGGGACTTCTACGATAAAATATTTGGCCGCGAGTCGGTGGACGATCATGGCAAGGCCCTGGTCTCTTCGGTTCATTATGGTGAAAATTACGACAATGCATTCTGGGACACTCGGCAAATGGTTTATGGCGATGGCGACGGAGTCATCTTCCAGCGTTTCACCTCCGCGTTGGATGTGATCGCCCATGAGCTGACCCATGGCGTGACCCAGTTCACGGCGCAGCTTGCCTATCAGGATCAGCCGGGGGCCTTGAACGAGTCGATGTCGGATGTGTTCGGCTCGATGGTGAAACAATGGGCGCTCGGACAAACGGTTGACGAGGCGGATTGGCTGATCGGGGCGGCCATCATGGCGCCAGGCTTCCAAGGCCGGGCGCTGCGCGACATGGCCAATCCCGGCACGGCCTATGACGATCCGCGCCTCGGCAAGGATCCGCAGCCGGGCCATATGAGGGATTACGTCCAGGCCGAATCCGATAATGGCGGCGTTCATATCAATTCCGGCATTCCCAACCGCGCCTTCGTCCTCGCAGCAAAGGCGATCGGGGGCAATTCCTGGGACATTGCCGGAAAGATCTGGTACTACACCTTGACCGAGCGGCTGACCGGGACCGCCGATTTCGCCAAATGCGCGACCGAGACGGTGTCGGTTGCGCGCGATCTTTTTCCGCAGGACGCGACGGTCGCCTTGAAAGTTGCAAAGGCTTGGGCCGATGTTGGCGTCTTAGAGGAGACGTCACCGGCGGCGGCGCTGGCCAATGTGAGTTCCGTCTATGTGATCGCGCCGCGCCTGCGGGAGGTTACCGCCGCGAGGGCGTTGCCTGCAGCCAAAAAGAAAAAGCCTTCGCCAAGGAAAGCCGCGGCCAAACCCTCGCGCCGCGCCCCGAAGAAGAAAGCCAGACGTTCTGGGGGCCGATGAAGCTCGTCGTTGAACGCTCGGGCGGATTTGCGGGCATCGTCCGGCGCGGCGAGACGGATCTTGCCGCGCTATTGCCCGAACAGCGGGCCGCCTTGCAAAGTCTGCTCGCGGCCGGCACGCCGCCGCAAGCGGCGGAGGCGGGCGCCGACCGGTTCACCTTTAGAATAGAAGTGCACGACGAGGGCGGGGTACGAAGTTTGACCTTGCCCGAGTCATTAATGCCTGCATGGCTTGCCGCGATCGCGAAGGGGCCGTGACAGCAAACTAAAGGGCCGGCGCGGAAGTAGCAGTGGCGCCGCGACGCGAGATCGCACTCGCGGCGGCGCGGGAGGAGGGCACCCTTGGCGGGCCGTCAATAGGCGCGATCCCGAAACACTTCGAAACAGGTTCGCAGCATAATTTTGAGATCGAGGCCCAGCGACCAGTTCCTGGCATACCAAAGGTCGAACCTCACCCGCTCGGCCATGACCGCACCAGACTCGGTTTCGCCCCGCGGTCCATTGATCTGCGCCCATCCGGTTAACCCCGGCTTGACTTGATAGCGCTCGTCGTAATCCGCGATATGGAGGCGGTAATTCCGGTCGTGGGCGAGCGCATGCGGCCTTGGCCCGACGAGGGACATGTCGCCCTTCAGGACGTTGAAGAGCTGCGGCAGCTCGTCGAGGCTTGCCCGCCGCAAGATTTTGCCGATGAGGGTCACGCGACAATCATTGCGGCACGCCTGGGTGATGACCGGCCCGTCCTCGAGAACCGTCATCGTCCGGAACTTGAAGATGACAAATTCCCGGCCGTTGAGGCCGCTTCTTCTTTGCCGGAAGAGAACTGGGCCGGGGCTATCGAGCGTAATGGCGGTTGCGACGATCAAAAATAGCGGCCACAGGCACGCTATCGCGATCATGCTGCCAAGAGCGTCCAGCGCCCGTTTCGCGGCGCTCTGAAGCCCGGTCCTTGGATTGGCGACATCGGACGATGTGTAAAGGAGTCTATATTCGCTCATCAATGTCTATTTTCAAAGCACGTTATTACAAATGTGGTGGAAATTTTCAGCCCAATCACTGGTTCTGCGCTCTATATCGCCTGGTCCCTTCGTCTCCGGCGCTAAGCAATTTTCAGAAAATATATCAATAATTGGCCGTACCAAAGACCCAATTGGGTTTCAGATAAACATAGTAAAACGTCACCAGACGGCGTCTTATCGCGATCTATGATGCAGCCGGTTGCCGTTCTCGGGGTTTTCAGGAGCGGGCCAGAGCCCGCCTCACATCAGAGAGAATCGCCGCCCACGCGACCGGCGTGCCCGAGCGGGGCAAGGGAGCAAACACTGCTGCCGCCTGCACAAGGATAATGGGGATGCATCTGC
>JBPYDY010000282.1:0-9308 GCA_051986155.1 Methylocella sp. | reverse complement strand
GGTCCGCTCAAAGAGTTTATAAAATTCTCCGAAGGTTATTGCTTGGCCGCTTAAGGATGGTACCGCATCGTCGGGCACGCCCGCTAGTTTAGCAATCGCATGCGGACTTGAAGGTTCTCGCTCAGGCCACGCCGGCCGCCACTGGCCACGGCTTCACAAACTGCGCAAAGCATGGCATCGGTTTGACTGGGAGCGGGCGATTGCTCCCGAAATGCGCGTGCCCTTTTGTGCGTCACGCATTTTGCTCTGAGCTGCCCGGACGCAAGGGCCGCGCACGAGGCCGGTTCCTGGATTAAATCCGGGAACGGAGGCGAAACGCTGGCTCTGTTGGAATACGGAATGAACGGCGGATCGGACATGGTTGCTTCGGCCGAGGTGGCACTCGTGACCGGCGCGGCGAAAGGAATCGGGCGCAGGATCGCCGAACGTCTTGCCGGCACCGGACATTCTATTGTCATTCATAGCAGCAGGCGCTCGCTCTCCGCCGCGGCGGCGGCAGCGGCAACAATATCCTTGAAGGGCGGCAAGGCTCGCGCGCTGGCTTGCGACCTGGGCGAGCCGTGTTCGGTCGCAAGGCTCATTGCCGAAGCTGCGGAGATCTTTGGCCCGCTCACTTTGCTCGTCAACAATGCTGCGACTTTCGCGTCAGACGAGGCAGGTACATTCGAGCTCGGACGCTTCGACGAACATCTGATGGTGAATTTGAAAGCGCCGCTCATTCTCGCGCGCGAGTTCGCTGCCCAGGTTCCGGGTGGAATCGAAGCTGCAATCGTCAACGTGATCGATCAAAGAGTGTTTCGTCCGACGCCGCAGTTTTTTACCTACAGTGTGAGCAAATCCGCGCTTTGGGCGGCGACGCAAACAATGGCGCAGGCATTCGCATCGCGGGGAATAAGAGTGAATGCCGTGGGGCCTGGCCCTGTCTCGCCGAATCGCAGCCAAGGCGAGGCTGGCTTCGTGCAGGAGACGGCTGGCGTTCCGCTATCCCGCCCTGTGTCTCCGGACGATATCGCCGAGGCGGTCCTTTTTCTTGCCACGGCGCGCAATGTGACGGGTCAGATGATCGTGGTTGACGCCGGCCAGCATCTCGCCTGGAAGACACCCGATGTGGTGCTTTAGAGAATATGTGATCGGGCACCGCGCGCAAGGATTGAGCTGCGAATCGGCTGCTTGCGCTGCCGTTGTTTTGGGCTTTGGAAAAACTTTTGCGAGTGGGATTATGTCCGACAAAATCATGTTGATAAGACATGCTGAGCGCCCAAGCGCCGACAAATCGGTCCGCGGCGTGACGCTCGAAGGCGTAAAGAATAAGGAAGAACTCACCGTACGCGGATGGCAGCGCGCGGGCGCGCTTGTGCGGTTCTTCGCGCCCCTCGATAACCGCTTTGCCCACTCCGCCCTTGCGCGGCCCGATATTTTATTTGCTTGTAAAGCGGGACCGGAGGCACCAAGCCTGCGGCCGCAGCACACTCTGCTGCCGCTCGCCGACCTCCTGCAGGTCGAATTCAATTGCGACTATTTTGAAGGCGAAGAAGAAGAGCGTGTGAGGGCAGTGCTCGCGGCGGATGCCAGCACGGCGTTCATAGCCTGGAAGCACAACAATATGCACGTCATCGCGAATGCGATCTTGGGCAATAAGACAAGCGCGCCGCAGCGTTGGCCGTTCAGCCGGTTCGACCTTGTCTGGGTTTTTGACAATCGCGGCGGCGGCTGGAGTTTCACGCAGGTGCCCCAGCTTCTCCTCGCCGGCGACCACAAGGACTTTGCGGGGTAAGCGATGGCGACGCCTGCTCACCTGCCCTTACGGGAGCGGGGTGGAAGCAGAACCGACGCACGCGAGGTGTTGCCGTCTTCGCGGCCGAAACCGAACTTACGAAAGCTCGGGCCCGAAGAAGCCCGCCGTGGGCACGCAAGCCGTTGCATTGGCTGCGTTCTCTAGTTTGGCACTGGCAAAAGCCGTCGCGCGAGCCACCACGCCGTCACCCGGTCATGCCACGGGACGTGGCTGCCGCGGCTGTGGAAGCCGATATGGCCGCCGCCTGCGGTCAGCACCGCCTCGATCATTGGCAGGCGCGGCCAATCGACAGCGCTGTAGCAGGCGCCCGGAATCCAAGGGTCGTCGAGGGCGTGAAGGATGAGCGCCGGTTTCTCAATGCCGGCAAGGAAGTGCTTGGCCGCATTGCTTTCGTAATAATCCTCCGCATCCCGGTAGCCGAAGAGCGGCGCAATAAAACGGTCGTCGAATTCATAGACGTTTCTGGCGGCGGCGATGGCGGCCCGCTCGGCGCTGCTGAGCGCCGCCCCCGGCGTCAGCGCCTCGCGTTGCATCGATTCGAGCATGAAGCGCTGATAAATATAGTTGCGCCGCCTCAGCATCGTTGCGCAGGTCGTGGATAGGTCGATCGGGGCGGAAACCGCGACAGCGGCGAGCACCGGCAGGCCGTGTCCGCCTTCGCCCATGAATTTTAGAACGAGATTGCCGCCGAGCGACTGGCCGAGCAAGACGATGCCATTCCGGGTAAAATGCGCAGGAAGCCCGCGCAAGGCGTCCGCCAAATCGTCCGTGCGCCCGGCATGATAATGTCCGCCTGCCGTGGGGCGCGATGGCCCGGATCCGCGCAAATTGAGGCGCAACACTGGCCAGCCTTGGCCGACGAGATGCCGCATGCTCGCCACCACGGATCCGCTCGCCTCGGAGCCTGCGCAGCCGTGAATGAGGACGATAAGCGGCCGCTTCATCGCGCCCGCCGGCCGGTCGAGCCGTGCCGCCAAAAGGTCGCCGCCTGCAACCTTGAGCAGCAGGCGCTCGCCGCCAGGTAGGTCCGGCGGGGCACCAACAATTGCGTTACGCAGAGTTTGCAGGTCGCCCCCAAACCAGGGAGGTCGCTCCCGGAACGGAGTAACGATCTCGGCCAGCGCCATGCTGCTTTCCTTCGCGCAAAGGTTCGCTCATGTTGGCGGCACTATGGCCGGCGCAGGCGCCTCAAGGCTCATCGATCGGGAACCCGCCTATCGCACCCCTTGCCTGCTGGCACAAACTCGGAATGGTCGCTGCCGATTGGCCAGCATTCAGGTTGAATTTAATTCTGCGATTCAATGTCCGGCGATTGCCGGAGACACCCTGCTCCAAACCTTTGTTTTGTTGCCTGTCAAGCCGCAAAACCGGTTCGCACCCTCGGCGGATAGAAAAGGAGATTAGCCGCCAAATTCCCAGTCCTCGGTCTTCATGCGGTTACGGCGCACCGTACCAAGTTCCGCCGTGAAACGAAGCAGCCTGTCCCCGAGGGCTTGCCGGAGCCTCTCGGCGCTCCCGGGAAACTCATTGAGGGCTCGATGGAAAAGCTGCCGAGAAATCCGCATCACGCTCGTTGGTTCGCGCGCAATCGCTGTCGCCGGACGCCGGGTCTGCGTGATAAGCGCAATATCGCCGATCAACCCTGGCGGCCGGACGATCCGGGCCGTGGCGGCCCCAAGTCCCGACGGATCAACCGCCACCGAGCCGGCCAGCACTACAAAGCCGTCATTGGAGAGCTCATCGCGGCGAAACAGCACATCCCCCGCGCGCAGGGTTTTCGTTTCGGCGGCAAAAGCGATGAGTCGCAGCGCTTCTGGCTCCAATGCGGCCAATGTCGGATTGCGTGCGAGCACGCCTAAATCGTCTTCGATTGCCATGCTAGCCGAGAGCTCTTCATGCGGCGAACATTCGCCCAAGCATTAAGGGATCAGCTTGTAACCGCCCGCCGCGGTCACAAGAAGCTGGGCTTTTGCCGGATCGCGTTCGATCTTCTGCCGCAGCCGGTAAATATGCGTTTCGAGCGTGTGCGTTGTGACGTTCGAATTGTAACCCCAAACTTCGCGCAGCAGCACCTCGCGGGGAATGACCGCTTCCCCGGCGCGGTATAGGAACCGCAAAATAGCCGTTTCCTTTTCGGTCAGCCGGAGCTTATCGCCCTTCTCGCCGATGAGATGTTTGGCGCCCGGCTTGAACGTGTAGGGACCGATCCGAAACAAAGCTTCTTCGCTCGCCTCGCGCTGCCGCAATTGGGAGCGAATCCGTGCCAGCAGTTCCGCAAACCGGAACGGCTTTGACACGTAATCATTGGCCCCAGCATCAAACCCCTCAACCGTGTCGGTTTCCGAATTGAGCGCGGTCAGCATGATGATCGGATTCTTGAACCCTGTCTCACGCAACTGCCGGACGGCCGCCCGTCCATCCATATCTGGAAGCCCAACATCCATAATAATGAGGTCGGGCATATGTTCTTGCGCGATCTTAAGCGCACCCTGGGCTGTTCCCGCCTCAAGTGCGACAAATTCCTCGTGCAAGGCAAGCTGTTCGGCCAAGGCAGCGCGTAAATCCGGGTCGTCATCGGCGAGCAGTATTTTTAGAACCTGGGTCATCGATTAGTCCTTAACAAACCCGGCGACATTCCGTTCCTTATAACCGCCACAGAATCAACCCAGTTGCCTACGGCGCTCCCTTTCCCCTTTTATTGCTGCCGGTTCGTGCCGGCTTGGCTAATGTTTTAATTGCCGCACAAAAATGGGCAAGACACAGGCGCGAATTATGGCCCCGAATCGCGGCTGGCCACCGTAAAGTATAAGGATTTCCAAAATTTCTTGCAAAAAACTGATAAATTCCTCGGCCCGGGGCGCGCACCCGGCCAAGCGCAGCCTGAGCCGCCTTACTGTAACGCGCAAACCACGCTGCGAGCGGGAGACGGAGACGGCTTGGGGCAGGCTACACGCCGGGGAACTCGCGCTCACCTGCGCTCTTGGGCGGGCGGGCATCAGCCACGCGAAGCGGGAAGGCGATCATGCAACGCCTGCGGGGAGTTTTCGCCTCCTAGGCGGCTTTTACCGCCCGGACCGGGTCAAGCGTCGAGCCTGGCCGCTGCCGATATCCAAAGTAAGGCCAAGCGATGGATGGTGCGACGATCCAGAAAGCGCGTGCTACAACCGGCGCATAAATCTGCCTTTCCGCGCAGCCCACGAAAGATTATGGCGCCAGGATCGCCTGTACGATCTCGTCATCGTCCTCGGCTACAACATCTATCCCCGCTGCAAGTCGCGCGGCAGCGCGATTTTTCTCCACTGCGCGCAGCCAGATTTCGCGCCAACCGAGGGGTGTCTCGCGCTGTCCTTCGCGGATTTGCGCCGGCTGTTGCCGAGACTTTCCCGGCAGGCGGTGCTGATCATCAGGTAACAGCAGGCGTTCCCTCATCCCAGCATCTGGACGTTCTTTGCCCGCAAAGATGCGATTGCCCAAAGCGCACGCGCCGCCAGGCTAGCTCCGAGCCCCGGTTCCTTTCTCGACTGGGCGATTGCCTTAAGAATGGTATTAATTGCTTGGGCAAGCGTGGCCATGGTCCAGGCGCGCAAATGCTGATCGAACGTTTCTCTTTGCCTGAAACCACGGAAGCGAAAGTTGTCATGAGGCATGCCCGAGCCCTCATCCGCGTAAGACCGCGCGCGATGAAGCTCCATTGCGTGACGCAGCGCCGACGCAAGCAGCGCTTGATAGTCGCCGGCGCCACCAGAAATATGCTGCAGATGAGCGTCAAGGGCCGCAAGCTCGCCCTGAAACGCCTTATCCACGGTTTCCTCGACAATGAGGTTCGATGCGTCAGAAACGATAGCGGCGACATGATCGAGCGTTATTTCGCGGGCACCATGAGCGTAAAGCACAAGCTTTTCAAGTTCGGCGCGTGTCGAGAGCCGGTCCTGGCCGAGCCGGGTGACGAGACAAGCCTTGGCATCCGGAGCGATCGATAATTTTGCAGCGCGAACTTCCGTATCGATCAATCGCCCAATATCCTTTTCGGTGTCGGGAAAGCATTGGATTGCCGCGGCGCCCTTCGCACGTTCGCAAAGCGTCCGCAACGGCGCATCCTTCTTCAGAGCTCCGGCTTCGATGACGATGGTGCAGTCACGCGGCGGAGAAGCAAGAATTGGCTCGACCGCAGAATGGAACGCCTTGCCTTTTGCTTCAATCCAAATGGCCCGCCGGCCACCGAACAAAGGGACGGTGTTGGCCTCGTCGGCGAGCCGCAAAGGATCGGCGGCAAGGGCATCGCCGTCGATTCGCACCAGGTGGAAAGGATCCTTCGGGTCAACGATGGAACGGCCAATGATGATCCGCACCCGCTCGGCCGCTAGCCCTGCATCAGATCCAAAGACGAGGTAGAGAAATACGTCCGGTGGCGGCCGCGTGAGGTAACGGTCGGCTTCATGACTCTTGACCGCGACCATGGCATCCCCTCACTAACTTCAACTTCGCTTATCCACCCCTTGCCGCCAGCGCTGCCGCGATACGGATCCGGATCTGATCGGCAAGTGTTTTCGCGGCGCGTATCTCTGCGTCACGCGCGGCGCGAAGATTGGCAAATCTTTGGCTCGTCCTGTCGTACCCCTCAAGCGCCGTCACTTTGCCCTCGGTGACAGCCGTCTCGCTTCCTAACGGGAGCAGTTTGTATTCCGCATTAACGATGACGTTCGCCGCCGTCGGATATCCGGTCACTGTATCGAGCAGGGGTGTCTGCACCGTTTCGAAGAGTGTCACCGTCAAATGGTATTTGGCTGGCACCTGCGCGCCAGTTCCATTGAGGGCAAAGATCAGCTCATTGCCAAGATAATGGCCGGTCCGGCCTGAGATGTCGTCAACCTTTATGGTTTGCAGCTCGCCCGCGACATTGCCGCCGGCGGCAAGAGAGCCATAGAGCGGCTGAATGCAGCCCGAAAGGGCAAGGCAAAGTGCAGGCACAAAGAGCGCGGGATAAGCGGCGCGGCACGCCAGCCAGGATTCAGGCAACAACATTCACGATCCTTTGCGGAACGATAATAATCTTCTTCACTGGTTTACCGTCGAGCGCGCGGCGCACCGGATCAAGCGCGAGCGCGGCCTCCTCGATTTCAACCTTGCCTGCATCACGAGCGACAATGAGATCCGCCCGCTTCCGCCCGTTGACCTGCACGGGAAGCGTGATCGAGTCTTCGACAACGAGTCTTCTGTCCGCGACGGGCCAGGCCTGCTCTGCCGCCAAATCGGCATGGCCGGCACGCGCCCAGCACTCCTCCGCAAGATGCGGCATCATCGGCGCAACCATCAAAACCAAAATGTCTGCGGCCTCACGGAAGGCCGCGCGCATATCAGGCGCAATATTCGCGTCCGCGATCGAACCAATTGCCGCCGAAAGCTTGTTTGCTAGATCATGCACTTGCGCGACCGCCCGGTTGAACCGCAGCCGCTCGAGATTTTCCTCGACCCTGATCAGACTCAAGTGGACCGCCTTGCGAACGTCCATTGCGGCAGGCGAAAAATTTCCGGACAATTGCGTCCCTGGAGGCGCGGCGATCTCCGCCAGCTCGCCGGCAAGCCGCCACAAGCGCTGGATGAATTTCGCCGCTCCTTGCACGCCCTCCTCGGTCCAGATGACGTCGCGCTCGGGCGGCGAATCGGACAGCACGAACCATCGCGCGGTATCAGCGCCATAAGTCGAAATGATGTCATCGGGATCGACGGTGTTCTTTTTCGACTTGGACATTTTTTCAATGGCGCCAATCGCGACTTCCTCGCCGCTTTCGATGTGAAACGCCCGCCGTCCCTCAGGGCCAGCCTCGATCCGGATGTCGGCCGGATAAAACCATTCGCGGGAAGCTCCGCGATAAGTCTCGTGCACAACCATTCCTTGTGTGAAGAGCCCGGCAAAAGGCTCTCTAACCGCACCAGCATAGCCAGATGCCTGCATCGCCCGGGTGAAGAATCTTGCGTAGAGCAAGTGCAAGATCGCATGCTCGATGCCGCCGATATATTGATCGACCGGCAGCCATTTCTCGATGGCCGCAGGCGTCGTTGGCGCATTCTCGTTCCAGGGATCCGTGAAGCGCGCAAAATACCAAGAAGAATCGACAAAAGTATCCATCGTGTCGGTCTCGCGTGTCGCGGGGCTGCCGCAGCCGGAACATGAAACGTGCTTCCAGGTTGGATGCCGGTCGAGCGGATTGCCGGGCTCGTCGTAAGAGACTTCCTTGGGCAATTCGACCGGCAAATCGCTCGCCGGCACCGGCACCATGCCGCAGGCCTCGCAATGGATGATGGGGATCGGACAGCCCCAATAGCGCTGGCGCGAAATGCCCCAGTCGCGCAGCCGGAAATTGATTTCGCGCCGCGCCTGCGGACGGTTGCCGAGCAGTTTTGTTTCAAGGCGCCTTGCAACTTCCTCTTTCGCGGCCTCGCTCGTCATGCCGTCGAGAAATTGCGAATTGATTAATGAACCCTCGCCTTCATACGCAGCCATGCCGATGACGAATGTCTTGGGGTCTTCGCCCGGCGGGCAGACGACCGGCGTATTGCCAAGGCCGTATTTGTTGGAAAAATCAAGATCGCGCTGGTCATGCGCCGGGCAGCCGAAGATCGCGCCCGTGCCATATTCCATCAACACGAAATTGGCCACATAGACTGGCAAATGCCAATCGGAATCGAACGGATGGCGCGCCTTGAGACCCGTATCAAAACCTTTCTTTTCCGCCGTTTCGATCGACGCGGTCGAAGTGCCGCCGCGATGGCATTCTTTGATGAAGGCGGCGAGTTTTGGATCGGTCTTTGCGGCTTTGGCCGCGAGCGGATGATCGGCGGCAAGCGCCAGGAATTTGGCGCCAAACAGCGTATCGTGCCGCGTCGTGTAAACTTCAATGTCTTTTGCGTCTAACCCCGGCTGCGGCACAAGCTCGAACCGCAGCGAGAGCCCCTCGGAACGCCCGATCCAATTGGCCTGCATGAGCCGGACTTTTTCGGGCCAGCGGGGAAGATCATCGAGCGCGCTTAAAAGCTCGTCGGCGAAGGCAGTGATCTTAAAAAACCATTGCGTGAGTTCCCGCTGCTCGACGAGTGCGCCCGAGCGCCAGCCGCGCCCGTCGATCACCTGCTCATTGGCAAGCACGGTCTGATCGACCGGGTCCCAATTGACCTTGGATTTTTTGCGCACGACGAGGCCCGCCCGCCAAAAATCCAAAAACATTTTTTGCTGATGCTTATAGTAAGAAGGGTCGCAGGTTGCGAACTCGCGCGACCAATCGAGCGACAGGCCCATAGACCTCAACTGCTTGCGCATCGCCGCGATATTTTTATAGGTCCATTCCGACGGATGGGTCTTGTTGTGCCAGGCGGCATTCTCAGCCGGCATACCGAAGGCGTCCCAGCCCATGGGATGCAAAACATTGAATCCCCGCGCGCGCTTATAGCGGGCGATCACATCGCCCAGCGTATAGTTGCGGACATGGCCCATATGGATGCGCCCGGAGGGGTAGGG
>JBPYDY010000281.1:0-3075 GCA_051986155.1 Methylocella sp. | reverse complement strand
TACGCAAAATCTATGCCTCTTGGCTTGGCGAAACGGATGATGACCATCGATTCATCGGCGGTCGGAATCCAACGCGCGGCAAACGGATTTGAGGTATCGACCGTAGGCACCCGCTGGAAGTTAATGTCGGTTGCGGTGAACTGCGGGCAAATATAGTGAACATAGTCCGGCATTCTCCGCAAGATCAAATCCATGATGGCCTCCGCCGAATAGCCGCGGGCAGAGCGGTCGCGATGGATTTTTTGGATCCATTCGAGATTGATAACCGGGACGACTCCGATCTTCAGGTCTGGATATTGTGCGATGTTAACCTCGCCCGTTTTGACCGCGCCATGTAACCCTTCATAGAAAAGCAAGTCGCAGTTTTCCGGCAAGGCTTCCCATTGCGTGAACGTGCCGGGCGGATAGCCGTAATGCGCCGCTTCCTCTTCGTCGTGAACATAATGCCTGGTCTTGCCGGTTCCCGACTCACTGTAGCTGCGGAAGACTGCTTCGAGCTCGGTCAAAAGATTGGCTCCAGGGCCAAAATGGGTGAAATTGGGATTTCCCTTAGCCTCCTCCGCCGCCATTGCCGCAGTCATTTGATCGCGATCATAGCGATGAAAGGCATCCCCCTCGATAAAGGCGGCAGCAATATGCTCGCGGCGGAAAATATGTTCAAACGTGCGCCTGACGGAAGTCGTTCCAGCTCCGGAGGATCCGGTCACAGAGATGATCGGATGTTTCGCCGACACGGGAGCCTCGCCTTTTCCTCTTCTGCCTTGCCTTTTGATTAGCGCCGCATGAGACCACGCTTGCCAAACAATGGCGCGCGATCCGAAAGTTGCGGATCGCTGTGGTAGCGCGCGACAAGTTCGACAAGGACGGGCGAGCCAAAGACAAAAGGCACTTTCGCGTGGACCGACGCCGGCATGATGTCGAGCATTGGTCTTACGCAGTCCGTCGCGCTCCCCGCCGCGCGCTCGACGACTAAAGCAACCGGATTTGCCTCATAGAGCTGCCGCAGCCTTCCACTGCCATACCCGGCCCGCTCGTCTCCGGGATAAAGAAAAACGCCGCCGCGCATCAAAATACGATAGGCGTCGGCGACGAGCGAGCCCGTCCAGCGCATATTGTATTCGCGCTTGAGCGGGCCTTCCGCGCCTTGCTCGCAATCGTCGATAAAGGCCCGGACCGGGGCCTCCCAATGCCGGAAATTCGAGGCGTTGATGGCATATTCTGGGTTGTCTTTGGCGATCAAGGGCCCGGACGGCGCTTGGTAGAATTGGCCATCGCGGCGGTCGAGGGTAAAAATTTGCGTGTCTTCGCCACCGAGCGCAAGGACGATCGAAGTCTGCGGTCCATAAATGACGAAGCCCGCGGCAAGCTGCTTGCGTCCTGGCCGAAGAAAGTGGGCCTCGACGTTCCCGCCCGCAGCCGATGGTAGAATCGAAAAGATCGTGCCAACCGAAACATTTGTATCGATATTGGACGAGCCATCGAGCGGATCCATCGCAACCGTGACCGGGCCATTCGGGTCAAGAACCAGAGGCTCCTTCATTTCCTCGGAGAGCACCGCCGTGACCGGAGCATTGCGGAAGGAGTCGACAAACGTTTCGTTGGCGATCACGTCGAGTTCCTTTTGCACGTCGCCGTCCGTGTTCAAGCTGCCGAGGCTCGCACCCAATTGCCCGCCGAGGCGGCCAAGACCAATGATGCGCGACAATTCAACGCCCGAAGCCGCGATGGCGCGGAGAACTGCGGCGGCTGCGCGAAGAAGTTGGTCCTCGCCTGCTACCTGAGCGAGATAGGCAGCAAATTCCTTGGGCCCGGTATCTTGCGGCATGGTTTGCCTTATTTTTGTTGTGCAACGCGCACGGCAGCTTAAAGCCGCCGCGAACAAAACTGCCGAATAATTTGGCAGGACTCAAGGAGAACCTTATCAAGCCCAGTCTAACCATGCAGATGTGAAGCTAAAGCTTATCTGTTTCCAAATTACGGGAGATGGCTTGTGCCGGCCCTCCGCGCCAATGCTGCCTCGCGCGTCCCATGATCAGGGGACGCGAGGATCCTGAGGGCATGATACCGGGGCAACCTTCCATTGATCAACCCCGCCCGGAGGAAACCAATGAACACCGCCAGAACCGCGGCAGAGCATGCAGCCGACACGCAGGGCCGCGAGGCCCTCCTCGTGGACCAAGAAGATTTTGGCATCGAAGGGGTCACGGCCGAGGACCGCGCCTATAATGGTTCGCGGTTTTCGGAGGTTCGGGACGCCATCTTTGCCAATCCCTATCAAAAGGTTTGGGGACGCGAGGGCGAGCCGCCGCTGCCCTTCGGCACCGTAACGCTGTCGAGCCTGCTGCGCGGCATATTGCCTTTTGGCCGGCGGTACTACTTCGGAAAAGCCTCAATACGCAGCGTCGACTCCCATGCGGATTTGCGCTGGGGTCCGGATGGAACGGGGTTCCGCCGCCTTATCCATCCAAATGGTGTATGCCTGACAGGCCTCTGGGAAATCGCAGTGGAGACCGAATACACCGGCTACTTCAGGAAAGGCAGCCAAGCATTGGTTGTTGGCCGCTACTCCGCCAGTGCAGAGACAAGACGAGGCCAATCGCGAGGGCTGGCGCTTGCCGGCAAGCTATTTCCGACCACCGATCCCGGCCACGCAGATCCGGTTCGGACCGCCAACTTCTTTGCTATGGAGGATATTGGCGGCGCCTATACGCGTTACCTCAACGATGTCGAGCTGCGCAGCGCTCCCAATGTTACACTGTGGCGCGGCGGCAAGGCATTGGTGGTTGCCGGTGTTGTCTTTCCCCTCGTCGATAAGAAGGCTGCCATGCGGCAAGTCTACCAGATCGCCGAGCTTGGCAAGCCGCTCGACGAGCTCACACGCGCCCCCGGCTACATGCGCCTCCTCGCCTCTTCCGAACAGGCAATAATTGAGGGCGAAGGCATGGATATTCGCGACGAGATCATGGCGCAAATCTACGATAGAGGCGACCGGCTGCCAAAACGCAAGCTCGTATTTCACATCGAGGTGACCGATGAGGGCAAGGCGCGCAATATTTTGGGTTTTGTCAGGGGCCG